>JAIRTY010000732.1 GCA_031254715.1 Nocardiopsaceae bacterium
GCACCCACGCGGTGGTACGCGACCGGCGCGCGGCCGGGCTCGCGATCAGCCCCGGCCAGGTCGAGGGGGTCCAGCGGGCCACCAGCGAGCTGCCCGCCGACCCGGGCGTCGGCGGCAGCCGGGTGACCGTCGGGATGGCGGCGGCGCTGATCCGGGCCGCGCAGGCGTGGCGGGACCGGACCGGCGACGGGCCGGTCCTGGCCGGGACCGGGGCGGACGGGACCGGTGCGGACGGGACCGGTGCGGACGGGACGAACCAGGCGGACGGCGCTGACGCCGCGCCCGCGGTGGTCTCGTATTGCGCCCAGGCCGCCACCGTCGCTGTCGATCCCGGCACCGGCCAGGTCGCGGTGCTGGACCTGACGACCGCGGTGGACGTCGGCCGGATCGTCAGCCCGCGCGCGCACCAGATGCAGATCGACGGCGGGGCGGTCATGGGCTACGGGTTCGCCTGCCTGGAAGACCTCCTCGAGGAGGACGGGCAGCTGATGGCGGCGAACCTGGGCGAGTTCAAGATCCCGTCAGCGGCGGACATCCCGCCGCTGCGTACCGTGCTGGTGACCGGCGGCCAGGGAGTCACCAGCGCCGGCGTGAAGCCGGTCGGCGAGCTGGCCAACGTCCCGGTCGCGGCCGCGGTCGCCAACGCGGTGGCGGCCGCCACCGGCTGCCGCATCCGCGACCTTCCCGTCACCGCCGAGCAGGTCTACTGGGCGCTGCGGGGAGAAGCGCCTGCCGCGGAGGTGCAGCGCCCGTGAAACTGTCGTTCACCCTCAACGGCGAGCCGGTGGCGGCGGACGTAGCCCCGGACGAGCTGCTGGTCGAGGTGATCCGCGGGCTCGGGCTGACCGGCACCAAGCAGGGCTGCGGGGTGGGGGTGTGCGGGGTGTGCAGCGTGCTGGTCGGCGACCGCCCGGTCAGCTCGTGCCTGTACCTCGCCGCCTGCGCGGAGGGCGAGCAGGTGTGGACGGCCGAGGGCCTGGCCCAGGCCGAGCCCGCGCTGATCCGGGCCTTCGCCGAGCAGGAGGGCATGCAGTGCGGCATCTGCACGCCGGGGCAGGTCGTGACCGCGGCCGCGCTCGCCCGGGAGAATCCCGCCGCCACCGACGCCGAGCTCCGGCAGTATCAGGCGGGCACCCTGTGCCGGTGCACCGGGTACCAGACCATCCTCGCCGCCGTGAGGGCCTACCTTGACAGCCGCTGACCTGACCTTCCGCTCGCCGGCGACGCTGGCCGAGGCGCTGACGGAGCTGGCTGGCGACGAGGACGCGATCGCGGTGGGCGGCGGGACCTCGGTCGCCCTGCTGCTCAAGCACGGCCTGATCGAGCCGCGGCGGCTGGTCTGGCTGGGCAGGGTCGGCGGGCTGGGGGAGATCCAGGCCGGCCCGGACGGCAGCCTTGCCATCGGGGCCACCGTCACGCTGCGGGAGCTGGCAGCCTCGGCCCCGGTGCGGCGGCTGGCCCCGGCGCTGGCGGAGGCGGCCGGGCAGGTCGGCAACCCGCGGGTGCGGGCGATGGCGACGGTCGGCGGCGCGCTCGCCCACGCCGATCCGCGGCAGGACCTGCCCCCGGCGCTGCTGGCGCTGGCGGCCACGGCCAGGATCGCCGGCCCGGCCGGGGAACGGGAGCCGCCGCTGGCGGGCTTCTACACCGGGTTCATGGAAACCGTGCTCGCACCGGCCGAGCTGGTCACGCAGGTCAACGTGCCGGCCGGGCCGGGCCGCCGGTCGGTCTACCTGCGGTTCACGCCCGCCAGCGAGGGTGACTTCCCGGTCATCGGGGCGGCCGCCGCCGTCCTGCGCGACGCCGGCGGGCTGGTCACCGGGGCCGCGCTGGCGCTGGCCGGGGCCGGGCCGGTGCCGCTGCTGATCCCCGCGGCCGGGGAGCTGGCCGGCCGGATGCCGGCCGAGGCGGACATCGAGGCCGTGGCCGCCGCCGCGGCCGCCGCCGCCACGGCCGTGTCCGACCAGCGGGGGTCGGCCCGCTACAAGCAGGCCATGGCCGCGGAGTGGACCCGCCGGGCGCTGCGCGCCTGCCTGGAATGAGCCGGGCCGCTCGCCGCCGCGAGTGAGCCAGGCCGCTGGCCGCCGCGAGTGACCCGGGCCGCTGGCCGCCGCCCCTGCTTGTTAATGGTATGACGTTATGCCAAGCTGGACGGATGCCCACACCTTGCCATCCAGGACACAGCCGGCCATGCGGGTCCTGAGCAACGACGACGTGCGCCGCGTGCTCGGCATGCGGGAGACCATGGCGGCGCTGCGCGTCGCCTACGACGAGCTGCGCACCGGAGAGGCGACCTACGGCCCGCGGATCGACTATTACCTGCCGACCGGCCGGACCGGCGACTACTACCAGTGGGGCTCGATGACCGGGGCGTCCCGCCACTTCGGGGTGGTGGCGGTCCGGATGAAGTCCGACATCGCGAGCTGGCCGGAGGGGCGGACGCAGGAGAAATACTGCCTGCGGCCCGGGCTGTACTGCGGGCTCATCATGGTCTTCGAGGCCGCCAGCGGGCTGCCGCTCGCGATGATCCAGGACGGGTACCTGCAGCACATGCGGGTCGGCGGGGCGGCCGGGATCGGCACCGGCGCGCTGGCCAGGGAGGGCCCGCAAGAGGTGGGGATGCTCGGCTCCGGTGGCATGGCTCGCACCTTCCTGGAGGCCTTCGCCCTGGTCAGGCCCCTGACCGGAGTCCGGGTCTACAGCCCAGACCGCGGGCACCGGGAGGCGTACGCCGCCGAGATGTCCGCCGCGCTGGAGGTGCCGGTCCGGGCGGCCGGCTCCGCCGAGGAGGCGGTCAGCGGGGCGGGGATCGTGGCCAGCGCCACCGACTCGATGAGCCCCACCTTCGACCCGGAGTGGCTCGCTCCTGGCGCGCACGTGGTGTGCGTCACCCGCCGCGAGCTGGGCAGCGCACTGCTGGCGCGGGCCGACCGGATCATCCAGCTGGGCGTGCACACGGTCCCGTACGGCACCCCGGTGCCGATGATGGAGTGGAAGGCCGGCGGTATCGCGGCCTACGTGGCGGGCCGGCCAGAGGAGCGGGCGGCGATCCCGGTCAGCAAGGGCACCCAGACCGGCCGGTACCCGACGCTGGCCGAGGTCGAGACGGGCCAGGCCGCCGGGCGCAGCTCGGCCGACGAGGTCACGCTGTTCGTCGCGACCGGCACCCAGGGCCTGCAGTTCGCCGCGGTCGGGGGAGCGGCGGCGCGGCTGGCCGCCGGGCAGGATCTCGGACGGCACATCCCCGACGACTGGCTGCTCGAGGACATCAGGGACTGATCCGAGGTCCCGGGATGCTCGTTACCGTGAAATCCTGAGCCAGGACCCGGGCTCGCCGGGGCCACAACCGCACACATGACAAGGGGCACGGCAGTGAGCAGTGAAGGCACCTCGTCCCCGGCCGGTGATGGCGTTCCGGAACGGGACGACGAGGCTCCCGCCCGGGACGGCGAGCACCCCGGCTACGACACCAGCGTCGCGCACCAGGCCCGGGTGTACGACTACCTGCTCGGGGGCAAGGACAACTTCGCCGCCGACCGGGAGGTCGGCGAGACGATGGTTGCCACCTATCCGGATGCGGTCAAGCTTGCGCGGGCGAACCGGGCGTTCCTGGGCCGGGCGGTGCGCTTCCTGGCCGCCGAGGCCGGGATCCGGCAGTTCCTCGAC
>JAIRTY010000793.1 GCA_031254715.1 Nocardiopsaceae bacterium
CGGCCGCTGCGCGGGGATCTCGTTGCCCTCGAACACCCAGTAGCCGAACTCCAGCCGC
Source organism: Nocardiopsaceae bacterium (assembly GCA_031254715.1). Taxonomy (GTDB): domain Bacteria; phylum Actinomycetota; class Actinomycetes; order Streptosporangiales; family Streptosporangiaceae; genus JAIRTY01. The sequence goes on from JAIRTY010000793.1 coordinate 59, forward strand.
ACCGACAGCACCCGGCCGAAAAAGCCCGACCTGACCAGCCGCCGCAGCTTGACCACACCCGGCAGGAACAGCTTGTCCTGCACGACGCCGTTGGTGACCCCGGCCTCTCGCGCCGCGCGGGCCAGCCGCAGCGCCCCGTCCAGCGCGCCGGCCACCGGCTTCTCGGTGTATACGTGCTTCCCGGCCTCGATGGCGCGGGCCAGGCTGGCCTCCCGGGCGCTGGTCAGCTGCGCGTCGAAGTAGATGCCGACCGCAGGGTCGGACAGCACCTGGTCCAGGCTGGCCGACCATCGGTCCAGGCCGTGCCGCCGTGCGATGGCGGCCAGCCGCTCCTCGCTCCGGCCGACCAGGATCAGCTCCGGGTAGACCGCGCTGCCGTCACCGAGCGGCACGCCGCCCTGCTCGCGGATCGCCAGCAGCGACCGCACCAGGTGCTGCCGGTACCCCATCCGGCCGGTGACGCCGTTCACGGCAACCACGACGACCTTGCGCGGCATCAGGTCACGCCTGCTGCGCCGCGGTGTAGTCGGGCTCGCTGACCTCGCCCCGCCACTGGGTCGGGCCGTGGGACACGGCGGTGTGGGTCAGCAGGCTGTCCTGGCAGGCCCCGTGCCAGTGCTCCTCGCCAGGCTCGGCCCAGACCAGGTCGCCGCTGCCCACGATGCTCGCCTGGCCGCCGCGGCTGGCCACGATCCCGCGACCGCCGGTGACCTGCAGCAGCTGGCCGCCGGGGTGGGCGTGCCAGTAGGTGCGGGCGCCGGGGGTGAACACCACCGTGTTGACCGTCACGTCACCGGCGTCCATCACCAGGTCGAGGTGCACCGTCCCGGTGAAGGTGGCGGTCCGCTGCTCGGAGGGCCTGCCGGGCTCCCGGCCGTGCGACACGTGCATGGTCAGCCTCCTGCTCTCGCTTCCATGACACCGACGGTGGCACACGGCCCGGCCGCGGTCACGACCCGGGCAGGCCCGGGTTTGACACCGGAGGCGGGTTCCGCTGAGTCTATGGGCACCATGGCTGACGACGGCGGGCCCGGCGCCCAGCTCGCGGACGGGCCCGGCGCGCCGCCGGGCGGTGTCTCGCGCTGGATCGACCTCGGGGGGCCCGTCCATTACCTGGACTTCGGGGGCGCCGCGGACGGCCCGCTGATCGTCTGCGTGCACGGGCTCGGCGGTGCCGCCCTGAACTGGCTGTCGCTCGCGCCGCTGCTGACGCCGGCCTGCCGGGTGGTGGCGCCCGACCTGGCCGGGCACGGCCTGACGCAGCCGGCCGGGCGCGGCGCCGGGGTGGCCGCCAACCGGCTGCTGCTGCACCGGTTCCTGGCAGCGCTGCCTTCCCGGCCGGTGATCCTGCTCGGGAACTCGATGGGCGGCATGATCTCGCTGCTGGAAGCGGGCGCCGCGCCGGCGGCGGTGGCCGGTCTCATCCTGCTGGATCCGGCGCTGCCGTTCGTGCTGGCCCGGCCCGATCCGCTGGTCCTGGCGACGTTCGCGGGGTATCTGCTGCCCGGCCTCGGCCGGCTCGTCCCGGCCGCCCGCCGGCCGCAGGGCCCCGACGAGGTCGTCGCCGGCATCCTCCGGCTGTGCTGTGCTGACCCGTCCCGGGTGACGGCCGACGTGATCGCCCGCCACCTGGAGCTGGCGCAGCAGCGGGCCGCCTTCCGCGGCGCCGAGCAGGACTTCCTGGCGGCCACCCGGTCCGTCGTGGCCACCATGGGCTATCCCGGGCGCCGGGACTACCGGCGGCGGATCCGCTCGGCCGGCTGCCCGGTGCTGCTCATCCACGGCACCCGCGACCGCCTGATCCCGATCGCGGCCGCCCGGGCCGCCGCCCGCGCGAACCCCTCCTGGACCCTCATCCAGTTCCTCGGGACCGGCCACGTCCCGCAGCTGGAAGCGCCGGGCGAGACCGCGCAGGCGATTACCGGCTGGCTGGGCTCGGCAGGCCGGTCCGCCGCCAGCCGGGCAGCTGCTCCCGGGCACCAGCCTGACGGCCTCCGGCCGGCCGCTGGCGCGGGCGCCTGACCCTCGCCAGGGTTCCTGACCAGGCCGTTCCCGCGCGCGTGCCGGGCCGGGTGCTCGTCGGCGCGCGGCCGGCGGGGTAGCGTGCGAGCTGACGCGATGTGCGCCGGCAGCGGGTTCCGCCAGCGGGCGGCCTGCCGGTGGCATTGCCGGACCCAGGGAGGATCTTCGCTGTGGCCGCAGACCCGCCCGCCCCCGAGGGCGGGCAGCCGCCAGAACTCGACGTCAGCCAGGCTCACTCGGCCCGGGTGTGGAACTACCTGCTCGGCGGGACGGACAATTACTCCGCCGACCGGAAGGTCGGCGACATGATCCTGCAGCTGTTCCCCGACATCGCCCGGATCGCCAGGCAACAGCGGCAGTTCCTGGTGCGCTCGGTCCGCTACCTGGCTGGTGAGGCCGGGATCCGGCAGTTCCTCGACATCGGTACCGGGCTGCCGACCGCCGACAACACCCATGAGGTCGCCCAGCGGGAAGCGCCGGAATCCCGGATCGTGTACGTGGACAACGACCCGCTGGTGCTGGTGCACGCCCGGGCGCTGCTGGCGAGCACCCCGCCGGGGGCCACCGCCTATATCGAGGCGGATGTGCGGGACCCGGACCGGATCCTGGCGGAGGCCGCGAAGACGCTGAACTTCCGGCGGCCGGTCGCTCTCATGATGCTCGGGATCATGGGGCAGCTCCCGGACGCCGAGCAACCGCAGGCGATCGTGACGCGGCTGCTGTCCGCCCTGCCTGCGGGCAGCTACCTCGCGCTCAGCGACGGCACCGACACCAGCCCGGCTGCCAGCGCAGCGATCGAGAATTACAACCAGAACTCCGCCAGCTCCTACCACCTGCGGAGCCCGAAACAGATCGCCGCCTTCTTCGAAGGCCTGGAGCTGGTCGAGCCCGGCGTGGTCAGGACCTCCCGGTGGCGGCCGGATCCGGGCTCGGCCGGGGACGGCGATCCGGGGGAGGCCGAAGCCGCCGTCGCCGGCGTGGGCCGCAAGGTCAGGTCCTGACTCCCTCCGCGCCCGGGCCAGGTGCGGGGCGGCGGGCCGGATCGCCCGCCCCCGGCAGCAGCAGCCTGACCAGGGCGGTGAGGCCGGCCCGGGTGCCCCGCCCGCGCGCCCGGACGGCCGCCCGCGCGGCCCGGGCCCGGGCGGCCCTGCGGTGCAGGTCGGCAGCCCGGGCCTGCATGAGCTCGTGGTGGATGGTCGGGTGCATCGCCGCTCCCTCGGTCGCTGGTGCTGATACCGAGAGTGCGGCTAAGGAGGCGGCTCGCGGATCGGGCAACTGCCCAGTATCCGGGGTGTCAGCTCCTTAGCTAAGAGAACGGCAACCGCGGCCGGACCCGGCCCCGGCTGCGTTTGCTTTACGCCGCGCCGGCCGCCTCGCTGATGACGGCCGCGATCTGGCCGGGCACCTCGTTCGGCAGGAAGAACACGCTGCCCGGGATCGTCACGATCTTGACCGTCGGACATTTCTCAAGCGTGCGCCGCTCGGCGTTGGTGAGCCCGCCGTCACCACCCTTCTCGGCGTGCACGACCCAGGCCGGCACGCCTGAACGGCACAGCATCGCGGCATGGTCCTCGCCGCTCTTGAGCCACTTCAGGTACTCGCGCAGGCCCAGGCGCATGTCGCGCGTGTTCGTCCGGCGGAAGTCCGCTGTCAGTTCGGCCCGCCGGTCCGGTGGTACCGGGATCTTCTTCACCATCGACCCGGCGGCGTTCTTCATCAGCGACAGCGGCCAACTCCCGACCGCGTTTGATAGCCGGATGACGTTCATGAAGAACGCCGACTCGTCCGGCAACGACAAGCTGATACCGAGCAGCACTGCCGGGCGTCACCAGCGGACGCCCGGCAAGCGGCGGCGAACCTCAGAACAGCGAGGCTGCCTCCTGGATCTCTTGCATGCCCTCCTCCATCGAACGCGAAGGCAGGATGCGCAGCTGATTCCACTGCGCGAGCCGGGAATCAACCAGGAACGCATCGAGACCGTCGGCGCTATCCGTTTCGACGACCGTGACGACCACGTGCTCACGGTTGACCAGCGGCCCCGCCGTGATGGTCACGCCGTGCTTCTCGGCGATAGCGGGTATCTGCGGGGCTGTCTCCAGTAGGAGAGCCTTCGTCTTGGCGTTGCTGGTAGGGCATACCTCAGGAGAGTGGGTTGCCAGAACAACGAAATGCATGTGATCCCCCCGTAACACGAACGTCCCCTCCACCACAGAGTCTGCAACCGCCCCGGCAAGTCTGACAAGCCTCAAAAGCCTCTTTAACGACAGTTAACATCCCAGATCACAAGGCCGGAGGCGGGGAGCCGCCGCTATAGAGGTGCGGGATGGCTTACCGGACCCGCACCGGGCGGGCAGCGAGTGTCAGGCCCGCGCGGCCAGCTCGCGGAGCCGGTAGCGCTGCAGCTTCCCGGTCCCGGTGCGGGGCAGCTCGCCGGTGAACTCGACCGCCCGCGGGTACTTGTAGGGGGCGATCACCTGTTTGCAGAAGTCCTGCAGCTCGGCCGCTTTCGCCGGGCTGGCGGCCACCCCGTCCCTGAGCACCACGTAGGCCTTGACGATTGTCCCCCGCTCCAGGTCAGGCGCGCCGACCACGCCCGTCTCCAGCACGTCCGGGTGAGTCAGCAGCGCCTGCTCCACCTCCGGCCCGGCGATGTTGTAGCCCGCGGTGATGATCATGTCGTCGGTGCGCGCCTGGTACCAGTAGTAGCCGTCGCCGTCCCGGACATAGGTGTCGCCGGTGAGGTTCCAGCCGTCGGTCACGTACCTGCGCTGGCGCTCGTCCGCCAGGTACCGGCAGCCGGTGGGCCCCTTCACCGCCAGGTGACCGGCGGTCCCGTCGGGCACCGGCTTGCCGTCGCCGCCGAGCACGGCCGCCTCGTAGCCGGGCACCGCCACCCCGGTCGACCCGGGCCGGATGGCGTCCCCGGCCGCGGCGATGAAGATGTGCAGCAGCTCGGTGGAGCCGAGCCCGTCGATGATCCGCACGCCGGTCTCGCGGCGGAAGTCCTCCCACACCGCCGCCGGCAGGTGCTCGCCCGCCGACACGCACCGTCGCAGCCCGGTCAGCGCGCCCGGGCGGCCGGCCGCCAGCATCGCCCGGTACATGGTGGGCGCCGTGAACAGGGCGGTCACGCCGTGGGCCGCGATCGCGTCCGCCAGCTCCCCGGGCGAAGCCCGCTCCAGCAGCAGCACCGAGGCGCCGGCCCGCAGCGGGAACACCACCAGCCCGCCAAGCCCGAACGTGAACGCCACCGGCGGGGTCCCGGCGAACACGTCGCCCGGCCCGGCCGCCAGCACGTGCCGGCCGAACGTGTCGTCGATGGCCAGCACGTCCCGGTGGAAGTGCATGGTCGCCTTGGGCTTGCCGGTGGTGCCGGAGGTCGGCGCCAGCAGCGCCACGTCGTCGGCGGCGGTGGCCACCGCCTGGAAGCTGCCGTCCTTCGCGGCGCAGCGGCTCGCCAGGTCATCATCGCCGCCGTAGCTGACGGCCGGCAGCCCGGGCACCGCCTGCGCCAGGTCGCCGGTGAAGCGGTGATCGCACACGGCCAGGCTGGGCCGGGTCAGGCTGGCCAGGACGCCGATCTCGCGCGGGCGCAGCAGCGGCATGGTGGTGACCACCACCCCGCCGGCCTTCAGCACGCCGAACCAGGCAGCGACCAGCCAGGGGTTGTTCGGCCCGCGCAGCAGCACCCGGTTGCCCGGCACCAGGCCGAAGTCGGCGGTGAAGACCTGGGCGGCCTGGTTGGCCCGGCGCAGCAGGTCGCCGTAGGTCCACGCCTGGCCGGTGCCGGTGAGCAGGCAGGGGCGATCGGCGCCGAAGCGGGCCACGGCGGCGTCCAGCAGCGCCTCCGCGCAATTCAGCCGGTCCGGATAGCGGAGTTCCGGCAGGCTGAACGTCAGCTCCGGCCACTGATCACCGGGCGGGAGATGGTCCCGGCAGAAGGTGTCACCGTGGGCTGAGGGCGAGAGCGTCATTGCTCCGCTCCCTTCTGGAGCATCCCGCTGGTGGCGGGTAGCACCAGTATCGGCCATAGACCCTTTGTGACGACAGTCATCAGTCCGGGATATCGCCGGGATATAGGGTGAGCCGGGGAGGAGCAGACGATGAGCCCGTTCCGCGGATCCGCCCCCTTCACCGAGCGATGGCAGCACTTCCGGTTCGAGCGCGCGGGGCCGGTGGCCACGGTGACCCTGGACCGGCCAGGCACGCTCAACGCGCTGACCTTCGAGGCCTATGCGGACCTGCGTGACCTGCTGGCGGAGCTGCCGCACCGGAGCGAGATCCGGGTGCTGGTGATCCGGGGCGAGGGCCGGGCGTTCTGCTCCGGCGGGGATGTGAACGAGATCATCGGCGCCACGCTGCGGATGGGGCAGGACGAGCTGCTCGCGTTCACCCGGATGACCGGCGAGGTCATCAGGAACCTGCGGGAGTGCCCCGTCCCGGTCATCGCCGCGCTGCAGGGGATGGCCGCCGGGGCGGGCGCGGTGATCGCGCTGGCGGCCGACTTCCGGGTGGCGACCCCGGCCGCGCGGTTCGCGTTCCTGTTCACCCGGGTGGGCCTGTCCGGCGGGGACATGGGCGCCGCCTACCTGCTGCCCCGGCTGGTCGGCCTGGGCCGGGCCACCACGCTGCTGATGCTCGGCGACACCATCGACGCGGCCGAGGCCGAGCGGATCGGGCTGATCAGCGAGCTGGTCGGGGCCGGTGAGCTGGACGAGGCGGTGACCAGGCTGGCCGGGCGGCTCGCCGCCGGCCCGGCGCAGGCCTACGCGCAGACCAAGGCCCTGCTCACCCGGGAGCAGGACATGAGCCTGTCGGCGGCGCTGGAACTGGAGGCGGCTGCCCAGGCGCTGCTGATGACCGGCCGCGACTACGCCGAGTTCCACGCCGCGTTCACCGAGGGCCGCGAGCCCCGCTGGCAGGGCAGATAGTGCCCTGCCAGCGGGGCGCCCCCGTTGCCGCGCTCACATGGAGCGCTGGTAGGCCCGGAAGGTCCGGGTTGCCAGCACCGCGGTGACCGCCAGCGCGATCGCGAGGAAGCCGGCGTAGGAGCCGACCGTCCCCCAGGCGTGGCCGCCGCTCACGGCGACCCGCCCGGCGGTGGCCGCCCAGTTGACCGGGTTGAACCTGGCGACGCCGGCGATCCAGCCCGGGACCAGCGACAGCGACAGGAACGCGCCGGACAGGAAGGTCAGCGGCATCACCAGGGTGGTGGACGCGCCGATCAGCGACTCCCGGCTCCGGGTCAGCAGCGCGAACCCGTTCGACAGCCCGGCCATGGCCAGGGAGATCAGCACCGCCACCACGATCAGGGCGGCGATGCCGCCGGCGCCGCCGGGGAAGGCCGCCCCGATTCCCCAGCCCATCGCGATGATGATGGCCGACTGGATGACCGTGGTCACGGCCTGGTAGGCGAGCATGGCCGCGGTCAGCGCGCCCCGGCCGACCGGTGCGGTCAGGAACCTGTCCATCACGCCGGTCTGCATGTCCTCGATGTAGGACATCCCGGTCCAGCTGGAGGCGAACATGGCGGTCATGATCACCACGCCGGGGGTGAGGTAGGTGGCGTAGTTGCCGCCCCCGAACCCGGGGATCCGGGTGACGTTGCGGAACAGCTCGCCGAACAGCAGCAGCCAGATGACCGGCTGGGTGAGCGTCAGGAAGATGACGACCGGCTGGCGGTACAGCTCCCGGAGGTAGCGCGAGGTGAAGATCACCCACGCCTGTCGTGCGGTACTCATC
>JAIRTY010000808.1 GCA_031254715.1 Nocardiopsaceae bacterium
CCGGCGGGCCATGGTGGAGGAGGCGGTCGACGTCACCCTCCCCTGGGACCGGGTGCCGCCCGGTGCCAGGCACCCGGTGACCATCACCGGCGAGCGGCTCGCCGACGTGTTCGTGGCCATGGGCTACGAGGTCGCCGAGGGCCCGGAGGTCGAGGCGGAGTGGTACAACTTCGACGCCCTCAACTTCCTCCCCGACCACCCCGCCCGCGACATGCAGGACACGCTCTTCGTGGCCGGCCCTGATGGCGCCTCCTCCGGCATGGTGATGCGCACCCACACCTCGCCGGTGCAGGTCCGCGCGCTGCTCTCGCGGCCGCTGCCGGTCTACGTGGTGAGCCCGGGCAAGTGCTTCCGCAGCGATGACCTGGACGCCACCCACAGCCCGGTCTTCCACCAGATCGAGGGCCTCGCCGTGGACGAGGGCCTGACCATGGCCGACCTGCGGGGCGCGATCCAAGGGTTCGTGGACGCGATGTTCGGGGAGGGCCTGCGCACCAGGCTGCGGCCCGACTTCTTCCCGTTCACCGAGCCGTCAGCGGACGTGTCCATGGAATGCCACACCTGCCGCGGCGCGTCCGCCCGGCCCGGCGGCGAGCCGTGCCGGGTGTGCCGGTCCCAGGGCTGGATCGAGATCGCCGGCTGCGGCATGGTCAACCCCAACGTGCTGGTGGCATGCGGGATCGATCCCGGCCGCTACACCGGGTTCGCGTTCGGGCTCGGGATCGAGCGGAGCCTGATGATCCGGCACGGCGTGACCGACATCAGGGACACCCTCGAAGGCGACGTCCGGTTCAGCCGGGCGCTGGGGAGGGAGGACTGATGCGCCTCCCGCTGTCCTGGCTCACCCAGTACGCCCCGCTGCCGCCTGATGTCGCGCCGGATGAGGTCGCGCGGCGGCTGACCGCGGCCGGGCTGGAGGTCGAGTCCGTCGAGCCGGCCGGCCAGGACATCACCGGCGTGGTGGTGGCGCAGGTGACCGGCATCGAGGAACTGACCGGCACCAAGAAGCCGATCCGGTACTGCCAGGTGGACACCGGCTCCGGCGAGCGCAGCGTCATCTGCGGCGCCGTCAACTTCGAGGTGGGCGACCGGGTGCCGCTGGCCCTGCCGGGGGCTGTGCTGCCCGGTGGCTTCGAGATCACCGCCCGCAAGACCTACGGCCACCTGTCCGACGGCATGATCTGCTCGGCCAGCGAGCTCGCCATCGGGGAGGACCACACCGGCATCCTGGTGCTGCCGCCCGGCGCGCCGCTCGGCGCGGACTTCGTGGCCTGGGCCGGACTGGCCGATCACGTGCTGGACATCGCGGTCACCCCGGACCGGGGCTACGCGCTGTCGGTGCGCGGGGTAGCCCGCGAGCTCGCCTCGGCGTTCGGGGTCGCCTTCACCGACCCCGCGGACCAGGGCCTGCCCTCTGACCTCGGCGCGGTGTCCGCTGACGTCTACCCGGCCAGCATCGACGACCCGGCCGTGTGCGACCGGTTCGTGCTCAGGGAGATACGCGGCTTCGACCCGGCCGCGCCGGTGCCGCTGTGGCTGCGGGTCCGGCTCGCCCGGGCCGGTCAGCGCAGCGTGTCGCTGGCGGTGGACATCACCAACTACCTCGTGATCGAACTGGGGCAGCCGCCGCACGCGTTCGACCGGGCGGCCCTGACCGGGCCGATCGTGGTGCGCCGCGCCCGGCCGGGGGAGCGGTTGGAGACCATCGACCATGTGGTCCGAGACCTGGACCCCGATGACGTCGTCATCGCCGACTCCTCCGGCCCGATCTCGCTGGCGGGCACCATGGGCGGCGTGGCGACCGAGGTCTCAGGGACCTCCACCGACCTGGTGCTGGAGGCGGCCCACTTCTCCGCCCGCGCCACCTCCCGGATGGGGCGACGCCACCGCCTCACCAGCGAGGCTTCCTATCGTTTCGAACGGGGAGTCGACAGGGAACTGCCGCTGCGAGCATCCGCCAAGGCGGTCTCGATGCTGGCGGAGCTCGGCGGGGGAACCGTCGTGCCCGGCTGCACGCACGCCTCGGTGGAGGTGCCTGAGGTCACGATCAGCATGCCCGCTGACTACCCGGACCGGGTGGCCGGCCGGGCGTACGGGCCCGGCGCGGTCGCGGCCCGGCTGCGCGAGGTGGGGTGCGAGGTCTCGCGGCTGGAGCAGGCCGGCGCGACGACGGCTGCCGCTGGCGATCATGACCGGGATGCGGCGGCGGAGGGCGGGTTCCTGGTGACGCCGCCGTCGTGGCGGCCGGACCTGACCCAGCCCGCCGACCTCGCCGAGGAGGTCATCCGGCTGGAAGGGTACGAGAACGTCCCGGTCCGGATGCCGCGCGCGGCCGCTGGCGGGGGGCTGACCCGGCGCCAGCGCGCCCGGCGGGCGACCGGGCGGGCGCTGGCCGGGGCCGGCTACGTCGAGGTCATGAGCCAGCCGTTCGGATCGGCGGCGGACTACGACCGGCTGCTGCTGCCGGCCGGTGACCCGCGCCGGACCGCGGTGCGGATCGCGAACCCGCTGAACGACGACGAGCCGTGGCTGCGCACCACGTTGCTGCCTGGCCTGCTGCGGGTGCTGGCGCGCAACCTGGGCCGCGGCGCCACCGACCTGGCGCTGTACGAGATCGGGCTGGTGTTCCGGCCCCGTCCGGACGGCCAGCCTGTCGCCCCCATCCTGCCGGTGGACCAGGGCCCGTCGCCCGCGGAGATCGCGGCGCTGGCGACGGCACTGCCGGAGCAGCCGCTGCGGGTGGCCGCGACGGCGGCCGGGGACCGGGAGCTGCCGGGCTGGTGGGGCACTGGCCGGCCGGCGGGCTGGCAGGACGCCGTGGCGGCAGCGCGGGAGGTGCTGCGGGTCAGCCGGGTCCCGTTCACCGTCCGGGCCGACCAGCACGAGCCGTGGCATCCGGGCCGGTGCGCGGCGCTGGTCGCTGACTACCCGGACGGCCAGCAGCGGCTGGCCGGGCACGCCGGCGAGCTGCACCCGCGGGTGATCGAGGCGTTCGGCCTGCCGCCACGGACCGTCGCGATGGAGCTCGACCTGTCGGTGATCGAGGCGGCAGCGGACGAGCTGGCACCCGCGCCGGCGCCGGTGCTGTCCTCCTACCCGGTCGCCACGCAGGACGTGGCGCTGGTGGTGCCGGACTCGGTGCCCGCCGCGGACGTGGCGGCGGCGCTCACGGCCGGGGCGGCCGCCGGTGGCGGGCCGGCCGAGCTGGAGGACGTCAGGCTGTTCGACATCTACACCGGGGAGCAGCTCGGCGCGGGCCGCAAGTCGCTGGCTTACACGCTGCGGTTCCGGGCCCGGAACCGGACGCTGACGGCGGAGGAGACCACAGCGGCCAGGGACGCGGCGGTCGCCGAGGCGGGGCGCCGGGTGGATGCCGTGCTCCGCGGCGGGGCCTGATGCGGGCACGGCCGGGGCGCTCCGGCTGGCGCCGGGCGACCTGATGCGGGCACGGCGAGAACTGGTTCCGGCCCGGACGGAACCGGTGCGGACGGAACCGGTGCGGGGCGGCGAGGTGCACCCTGACCGGGCGTTATCTCGGTGCGGGCACCGCCGCGGCTGGCAGGCGCGGGAAGAATCCGGAAAATCGGGTCTTCCGCACAGCGCCGGAACCCGCCAGCATCGGAGCGTGAGCGGATGGATGCGGACGCGTTCCGGGAGGCTCCGCCCGGCAGAGCACCACACGGGCCGGAGCCCCGCTGGCGCCCGCACGGGGCGGAGGGGGTTGCCATAGCCCGCGGCACCGGCGCCCGGAGCCGCGGGCGAGGTCAGGCTGGGACCGCGGACGGGGCGGCGGCCCGTGTCACGTTTGGCGACGTCTTCGCCAGCAGCGAGTTCCGGGCGCTGTGGGCTGCCCAGATGCTGTCGGTGGCCGGCGACCAGCTCGCCCGGGTGGCGCTGACCATCCTGGTGTTCAACCAGACGCACTCCGCCCTGCTGGCTGCGGTCACGTTCGCGGTCAGCATTGTGCCCACGTTCCTGGGCGGGCTGCTGCTGTCGGGGCTGGCGGACAGGTTCCCGCGCCGGACCGTGATGATCGCCTGCGACCTGGCCCGGGCTGCCCTGGTCGTCGCCATGGCGATGCCGGGGATGCCGCTCGCGGTCCTGGTGTGCCTGCTGTTCGCGGTGACGCTGATCGGCGCGCCGTTCACGTCGGCCCGGGCTGCGCTCTACCCCGACATCCTCACCGGGGACTCCTATGTGCTCGGCAGCGCGGTGAGCCTGACCACCATCCAGTTCGCGCAGGTGGCCGGGTTCGCCGTGGGCGGGGCGGCGGTCGCCCTGATCGGGGTCGGCCCGTCGCTGCTGGTGGACGCGTCGACCTTCGCGGCGTCGGCGGTGGTGATCTGGCTCTGGGTGCGGGCCCGGCCGGCAGCCGCCCCGGACCGGCCGACGGCACCGGACCGGCCGAAGGAGCGCCGCGGCGACCTCGCGGCCGGCCTGCGGCTGGTGTTCGGCAGCCCGGCACTGTGGTTCCCGATGCTGCTCGGCTGGCTCGCGGCCTTCGAGAACGTGCCCGAGGGGGTTGCCGTTCCCTTGGTGCGAACGCAAGGCGGCGGGGACGTCTGGGTGGGGCTGCTGCTGGCCGCGGCGGCTCTCGGGTCGGCGGCAGGTGCGCTCGTCTTCAGCCGGGCGGTCCCGCCGGCCCAGCGGCCACGGTGGATGACACCGCTGGCGGTGGCGGCCTGCGGCGTGCTGATGCTCTTCGCCTTCCGGCCGCCGCTGCCAGTCATGCTGGTGATCCTGCTGGCAGGCGGGCTGTTCGACTGCTTTCAGGTAGCCGCGTACGCGGCGTTCGTCATAGCCAGCCCGCCCGCCCAGCGGAGCCAGGCGTTCGGGATCGCCCAGGGCGGAATGACCCTGGGGCAGGGGGTCGCGATGATCATCGCGGGCGCGGTGGCGCAGCGGGCCGACCCGTCCCTGGTGATCGCTGCCAGCGGCGCGCTCGGCACGGTGGCCGCGCTCGCGCTCGCGGTCAGCCGCCGCAGGCGCTGAACGCCGCCGGCTACGTCGCGACGGCCCATCGTGCGGGGCACCCATTCCCGGGGTCCGTATGCGTTCTCCCGGTTACGCGGCATCCCTGGCGGTACCGGATGCGTGCTCAGCCCCAGGTGACGGTGAACATGCGTCTCTCCATCCCATTGCGGTCCGTATCGACTTCTCGCGGTGACGCGGCATCCCTGGCGGCACCGGATGCGTTCTCAGCCCCAGGTGACGGTGAACATGCGTCTCTCCTCGGTCTGCCCCGGCCATTCACGGCTTCCCGGTCAGCTGTGACCAGGTTCCTGGCGTTCCGGTTGCGGTTGCGGGTGCGGATGAGCGGGTTCACTCATCCGGTCGGTATTGTGCCTGGCCGTACCTGCTGCGGCCTACTGCGGTCATCAGCGACCTCGCAGTAACTGTCTCATGAGGCATATGCGGGGGATAAGTGGAGTTCTTCCTGATTTGGCAGAAGGTAAACCAACTGATACTCTCAGGTAACATTCAGTAACTGCGTGTAGCGTCGTACCCGACCGTGAGCATTGCTTGACAGTGGGCGCGCCCGCTCTGTCACAATGTGGGGCATTGCTCTTACTGACTGCGATCACTCTCGGTGGTCCTAGCGTGAGGAGGAGCCGATGGGGGCCGGCCTCTCCGTC
>JAIRTY010000070.1 GCA_031254715.1 Nocardiopsaceae bacterium
CACGGCCCGCCCGCAAGGCCACGGCCCGCCCGCAAGGCCACGGCCCGCCCGCACGGGCCCGGCCCGCCCGCTGACTGGCTCCCGCTCGTTAAGGTGTGGCGGTACATTTCTTCCGCCGGACCGGAGAGGAACGGGGATAGCCGTGGCTGAAGTGGTCACCGGCGAAGCCGTGATCCTCGAAGTCCCCTGCGCGCGGTTCCCCAGCCGCCTGCTCGCGCTGGTCATCGACCTGGCGACGCAGCTGGTGCTGCTCGCGATCCTGACCGGGATCATCGCGGCTGCCACCCTCCGCCCGGGCAGCCGCGCCTCCGCTGCGGCGCTCCTGGTCACCGCGTTCGTCCTGGTCGCCGTCGGTTACCCGGTGATATGGGAAACGCTGAGCCGCGGCCGCTCGCCGGGCAAGCTGGCGCTGGGCCTGCGGGTCGTCAGCGACGACGGCGGGCCGGAGCGGTTCCGGCAGGCACTGGTGCGGGGCCTGGCAGCGGCGGTGGAGATCTGGGGGCTGGCCGGCTGTCCGGCGCTGATCTGCTCGCTGGTGTCGGCGCGGGGCAAGCGGCTCGGGGACGTGTTCGCCGGGACCTTCGTGATCCAGCAGCGGCTCCCGGCCCGGCAGGCCCGGGCCGCGCCGCCCCCGGTCCCGCCGCAGCTGGCCGGGTGGGCCGCCGGGCTAGAACTCTCCGGACTGACCGACCAGCTGGCCGAGACCGCCCGGCGGTATCTGGGCCGGCTGCCCGAGCTGCACCCCGCCGCCAGGGACGAGCTCGGCCAGCGGATAGCCGCCGAGGTCAGCGCCCGGGTCAGCCCGCCACCGCCGCCAGGAACGCCCGCTCCCGCCTACCTCGCCGCGGTGCTGGCCGAGCGCAGCCGCCGGGAGCAGGCCCGGCTGGCACCCGCCGCCACGGGCGGCTACGGGCTCATGCCCGCCGCACCCGGCCGGCCCGTGCCGGACGGACCCGGCCAGCCCGGGGAGGCCGGGGAGGCCGGGGAGGCCGGGGAGCCCGGGGAGCCCGGGGAGCCCGGGGACCAGCCTGATGACAGCGTGGGCGGAGACGGCCCGCCCGCGCCGAAGGCGGGCGGGTTCGCGCCGCCGGCCTGACCCGCTCAGTGGCGCCAGGACCGCAGATAGTCCTGCTGGGCCGGGGACGGCACGTCGATCTGCGCTCCGGCCGCCGCCAGGGCCAGCCTCGCGATCTGGTCCTCGATGGCGGCCGGGACCGGGTAGACGCCGGCCGCCAGGCCGTCGTCCTCGCCTGCCTGGTCCGCTACCCATGCCAGCGCCAGTGCCTGGCCCGCGAAGGAAACGTCCATCACGGAGGCCGGGTTGCCTTCCGCCGCGACCAGGTTGACCACCCGGCCCTCGGCCAGCAGCAGCAGCCGCCGGCCGTCAGCGAGCTGGTACTCGTCGGTGTGCGGGCGGACGTCATAGCTGACGCTGACGGCCTGGCCGGCCAGGGCCGGCAGGTCGATCTCCACATCGAAGTGGCCGGCGTTCGCCAGGATCGCGCCGTCCCGCATGACCGCGAGCTCCGGCCCGCCGATCACGTCCCTGGAACCGGTCGCGGTGATGAACACATCACCGAGCGGTGCCGCCTGCTCCATCGGCATCACCCGCAGCCCGGACATGATCGCTTCCAGCGCCCGCACCGGGTCCACCTCGGTCACGATCACCTGGGCGCCGAGCCCGCGGGCCCGCTCGGCGATGCCCCGGCCACACGCCCCGTACCCGGCCACCACCACCACTTTCCCCGCCAGCAGCAGGTTGGTGGCCCGGATGATGCCGTCCAGGGTGGACTGCCCGGTCCCGTAGGTGTTGTCGAACACGCGCTTGGTCGCGGTCTCGTCGGCGGCCACCACCGGGAACCCCAGCGCTGACTCGGCGGCCATCCGCCGCAGCCGCAGCACGCCGGTGCTGGTGGACTCACAGCCGCCGCGGACGCCGCGGAGCAGGTCGGCGCGCTCGGCATGGAGCGTGTTCACCAGGTCCCCGCCGTCGTCCATGATCAGGTCCGGGCCGGGCGCCAGCGCCTGATGGATGTGGTCCTGGTAGGTCCGCGGATCGGCGCCGGCCCGGGCGAACACCACCGCCGCGCCGCTGGCGGCCAGCGCGGCGGCAATGTCGTCCTGCGTCGACAGCGGGTTGGAGGCCGCCAGCAGCACCCGCGCCCCGCCCGCCTGCAGCGCCTGCACCAGGACCGCGGTCTCGGCGGTCACGTGCAGGCAGGCGGCGACGGTCAGCCCGGCAAACGGCTGGCCGGCCGTGAACTGCTCGGTGATCCGGGCCAGCACCGGCATCGCCTGCCGGGCCCAGCCGATGCGGGCCTTGCCCGCACCGGCCAGGCCGGGGTCGGCGATGCCGGAGTGCTCAGCGTTCACGGCCAGGCCGGCAGCGGCTCAGTACCGGCTCAGTACCGGTAGTGGTCGGGCTTGTAGGGGCCTTCCAGCGGCAGGCCGAGGTAGCTGGCCTGCTCCTTGCTGAGCTCGGTGAGCCTGACGCCGAGCGCGGGCAGGTGCAGCCGGGCGACCTTCTCGTCCAGGTGCTTGGGCAGCACGTGCACCCCTAGCGGGTACTCCTCGTGCTTGCTGAACAGCTCCACCTGCGCGATGACCTGGTTGGTGAAGGAGTTGGACATGACGAAGCTGGGGTGGCCGGTGGCGTTGCCCAGGTTGAGCAACCGCCCCTCCGACAGCACGATCACGGCGTGCCCGTCCTCGAACCGCCACTCGTCGACCTGCGGCTTGATGTTCTCCCGCCACACGCCCGGCCAGCGGGCCAGGCCCGCCATGTCGATCTCGTTGTCGAAGTGGCCGATGTTCCCGACGATCGCCTGGTGCTTCATCCGGCTCATGTGCTCGGCCGTGATGACGCCCAGGTTGCCGGTGGCGGTGATGAAGATGTCCGCCGTGCTCACCATGTCCTCCAGGGTGGCGACCTGGTAGCCGTCCATGGCGGCCTGCAGCGCGCAGATCGGGTCGATCTCGGTGATGATCACGCGGGCGCCCTGGCCCCGCAGCGACTCGGCACACCCCTTGCCCACGTCGCCGTACCCGCACACCAGCGCCACCTTGCCGCCGATGAGCACGTCGGTGCCCCGCTTGATGCCGTCGATGAGCGAGTGACGGCAGCCGTACTTGTTGTCGAACTTCGACTTGGTGACCGAGTCGTTGACGTTGATCGCCGGGAACTGCAGCGTCCCGTCCCGCGCCATCTCGTACAGCCGGTGCACGCCGGTGGTGGTCTCCTCGGTCACGCCC
Organism: Nocardiopsaceae bacterium; assembly: GCA_031254715.1. Classification (GTDB taxonomy): domain Bacteria; phylum Actinomycetota; class Actinomycetes; order Streptosporangiales; family Streptosporangiaceae; genus JAIRTY01. Next base: position 3,253 of record JAIRTY010000070.1, read on the forward strand.
CGGATCCCGGCCGCCATCCGGGTGAACCGCTGCCCATCGGCCGCCAGCGAGGACCGCAGCACCTCCAGCACGGCCCGCCACTCCTCCGAGTCGCCCGCGCCCGCCGACGGCACCGCGCCCGCCTGCTCGTACTGCATGCCCTTGTGCACCAGCAGGGTCGCGTCCCCGCCGTCGTCGAGGATCATGTCAGGGCCGTCCTCACCGGGCCAGGTCAGCGCCTGGTCCGTGCACCACCAGTACTCCGGCAGCGTCTCGCCCTTCCAGGCGAACACCGGGATGCCGCGCGGGTCATCGGCCGACCCGTCCGGCCCCACCGCCACCGCGGCCGCCGCGTGGTCCTGGGTGGAGAAGATGTTGCAGCTCGCCCACCGCACCTGCGCGCCCAGCGCGACCAGCGTCTCGATCAGTACCGCGGTCTGCACCGTCATGTGCAGCGAGCCGGTGATCCGGGCGCCCCGCAGCGGCTGCGTGGCCGCATACTCGGCCCGCACCGCCATCAGGCCGGGCATCTCATGCTCGGCAAGCGTGATCTCCTTCCGCCCGAACGACGCCAGCGACAGGTCGGCGACCTTGAACAGGGGCGGCTGCTGAGCCATATGCGTTTCCTCCAGTGACTGCCGGTTTCGTCATGCCGACGGTACGGCAGTCCCCGGGCCGGGCGCACGCATTGGGGGCTGTTTCTGACACAAGAATGTTAGATTGGTGCCCGTGCGCATCACAGAGGCCGCTCAGCGGCTCGGGACCTCCCCCCGGATGCTCCGCTACCGCGACCTGCTCGGGCTGCTGCCGCCGGTCCGCGATCGCGCCCGCGTGGTCAGGCACCGGCACTTCGGCGACGCGGACCTGGCCACGGTCTCGCTGGAGCTGGAGATCGAGCAGCGGTACGACATCTCTCCCGCCGCCCTCGCGTTCGGCCTCCGGGCGGTGGCCGAGCCGGGCGTGCGGGCCGAGGTGGCGGAGCTCGGGCGGCGGATCGGCCGCATTCCATCCCCGCCCGCCCGGGCGCTGGAATTCGAGAAGGAACGGGCATTGCGCCTGCTGGGCCTGTCACCACCGCGCCAGCCCGGCCGCGCGGGAGGTCAGCCGCGCGCAGCCGCGCCGGGCCTGCCCGCCGCCGGGCGCCGTCCCGCCCACTCGGGCCGCAGGATGGCGTAGACCATCTCGTCGGTCCACTCCCCCTTGACGTACTCGTTCTCTCGCAGGTGGGCCTCCCGCCGCATGCCGCACCGTTCCATCACCCGGGCGGAGGCGACGTTGCGGGCATCACAGCGCCCGAAGATGCGGTGCAGGCGCAGCCCGTCGAAACCGAGCCGCAGCAGCTCGACGGTGGCCTCGGTGGCCAGCCCGCGGCCGTGGTGCGCGGGGTGGAACACGAACCCGACCTCGCCCTGCTGGCTGGCCTGGCTGCGCCACCATAGGGTGCAGTCGCCGACCAGCTGCCCGCTGCCGGCCAGCTCGGCGGCCAGGCTGAGCGCCTGCCCCTCCTCGCGCAGCACCGCGGATCTGGCCTTGTCAGCCAGCATCGCGCTGACCTGATCCCGGTCCTTCGGTTCCGAGTACAGGAACCGGTTCACCTCGGGCAGCTTGTGGAACTCATACAGGGCGTCGAGGTCACCGCGGGCAAACGGCCGCAACAACAGCCTGGGCGTCCGGATCGGGTACTCAGGCAGCAACACGAGACGATTCTGCCCTACCGGGCGGGCCCCGGCGGGCCATCGAGCCGGCGGCCCGTTTGAGCCGCTCCGCCTAGCCGCCCCCGCGGGGGCGCATCCGCGCGGCCCGGATGGCGGGGTCGGTGGCATCGGCCCTGGCCGCCTGGTACAGATCGGGTTCCAGATAGATCATGTCGGCGATCGGCACCGCCGCCCGGATCCGCCGTTCCGCGGCGTCAATTCCCGCGGCGATGACGCCGGCCTGGTCCGTATGCCGCACCGCAATCTTGGCCGCGACCAGCAGGCTCTCCGGTCCCATGTGCAGCGTGCGCAGGTGGATCACCCGTTCCACCTCCGGCCCGGCTTCCAGCGCGGCCACGACCGCCGCCGTGACGTCGGCGCTGGCCGACTCCCCGATCAGCAGGCTCTTCATCTCGACCGCGAGGATCGCCGCCACCGCCGCCAGCAGCGCGCTGATCGCCAGCGAGCCGGCGCCGTCCCAGGCGCCGTTCCCGGTGACGACGGCCAGCGCCACGCCGGTGGCCGCGAACAGCAGCCCGGTCAGCGCTGCGACGTCCTCCAGCAGGATCGCTGGCAGCTCCGGCGCCTTGGCCCGGCGGATGAACGCCAGCCAGCCGCGCCAGCCACGCTGCCCACCCTGGCCCCGTTCCCGCCACGACTCCCGCACCGCGGTGCGCAGCGAGAAGCTCTCCAGCGCGATGCCGATGCCCAGCACCACGAACGCGACCACCGGCGAGCGCACCGGCTCCGGGTGGGTGACCTTGTGGAGCCCTTCGTAGAACGAGAACACCGCGCCCACCGTGAACAGCACCACCGCGACCACGAACGCGTAGAAGTACCGCTCCCGGCCGAAGCCGAACGGGTGGTGCTCGGTCTCCGCCCGCCCGGCGCGGCTGCGGCCGAGCAGCAGCAGGCCCTGGTTCCCGGAGTCGGCCAGCGAGTGCGCGGACTCGGCGAGCATGGACACCGACCCGGTGATGGCGAACGCCACGAACTTGGTGACGGTGATGCCGAGGTTCGCGCCCAGCGCCGCCAGCACCGCCCGCAGCCCGCCTGCGCCGGTCCCGTCCTGACCGGTCCCGTCCCCGGTCCCGTCCTGGCCGGTCCCGTCCCCGGTCCTGTCCTCGCCGGTCCTATCCTGGCTGTGCCCGTCCCGGCCAGGCCCGGCCGGGCCCGGCTCCGTGCCACTCATCCCATTCCTCACGCTTGCCGTGCTCCCGCGCTACTGCGCGATCCGTGCCTTGAGCTCCTCGATCACGGCGACCGGGCCCGGATCGATGCCGCACGCGATCCCGAGGTACACGCTCGCATAGTCGATCAGCTGCACGAGGCTGGCCAGCCGGGCCAGCGGCTGGTCGCCCTCCGCCGCCAGCTCGCTGACGGCGATCCCGCGCTCGGACGCCAGCTGCGCCGACTCCTCCCGGCGCCGGGTCACCTGCGGGTGCTCCTGGGTGTCGCGCAGCAGCACCAGCCGGATCGGGACCGAGGCCTGGCGCAGGCCCAGTTCCCGGTCCAGGTCGAGGTCAAGCTCCGGGTCCAGGCCGAGGTCGCCGCCGGCGTCCCAGCCCCCGGCCGTCCCCGGGGCCGGGGCGGCCGCCTGACCGGCGCCGGGGCCGCTCCCGAACGGGCCGTCGAACGTGACGACCTGATTGTGGTTGGCCTCGGGCAGGGTCCCGCAGACCCCCGGGTACTTTGCGTTCTCGTTCAGCTGGCAGGCGAACCGGTACCCGGCGACGGCGGTGAGCGGCGAGGTTCCCCAGATCACGGGCAAGGTCCCGGCCAGGTCCAGCGCGAGCGACTTGCCCGGGTTGACGAACGACTCGCTGTCAGGCCGGCACAGGTGCGAGACCCGTTCCAGTTCGGCGGCCGCCGACTCGTAGGCGTCAGGGCCCAGGTCGGCGAGGCCGAGCTGGGCGGCGATCACGAGCAGCGGCACCGACAGGCCCCACAGGGTGGACCGGGGCTGGCCGGCCGACCGCACCGGCACCATCGGCGCGCTGGCCTGCTCGGCCATGGCCGCCAGCGGCGAGCCGCTGCCGCCCACCGCGATCAGCCGGCAGCCACGGCGGACGGCCTCGGCGGTGGCCGACAGGGTCTCCTCCGTCCGGCCCGAGCACGACACGGAGATGACCAGGTCGGCGGCACCAACCCAGCCGGGCAGCCGGTAGTCGTGCACGACCGCGATCTG
>JAIRTY010000078.1 GCA_031254715.1 Nocardiopsaceae bacterium
GGCGCGACATTCGGCACGTTCGCGAGCGTCGTGGTGAACCGGCTGTTGGGATGCGCCCACGGCGCGTCCGCGTCGTCAGCCGGCCGCTCGGAGATGAGCGTGCCGGTCCAGTCCCGCCAGCCGGTGACGTCGGCCGGCGGCTCGGGGGTGCGGCCCTCCCACCACACCTCCTCGGTGCCCTCGTTGTAGGCGACGTTGGTGAACAGGGTGCCGGTGCCCGGGCGCACGGACTCCACCGCCGTCGGGTTGGTGTCGTCATTGGTGTCCCTGGCAACGCCGAACACGCCGAACTCGGGGTTGATCGCGTACAGCTTGCCGTCTGCGGGGTCGACCCGCAGCCACGCGATGTCGTCGCCGTAGAAATCGACCCGGTACCGGCCGCCCAGCGCGTCGGGCGCGAGCATCATCGCGAGGTTCGTCTTGCCTGACGCGCTGGGGAAGCCGCCGCAGATGTGGTAGCGCCTGCCGGTCACCTTGTCGGTGATGCCCAGGAGCATGAACTGCTCGGCGAGGAACCCGCCCGAGGTCCAGCCGTCGTAGGCGGCCTGCCGCAGCCCGTGCGCGATCTTGCCGAGCAGCGCGTTGCCGCCGTAGGACGAGCCGAAGTGCAGGATGGTCCGCTCGTCGGCGAACGTGACGAACCACCGCTGGTCGGATGACGTGCCCTGGCCGAGGCTCTCCAGATCACCGGTCACGTGCACGCCGCGGACGAAGCTGGCGGAGTCGGTGAGGTCGTTGATGTACTGCACGCCCACCCGTGCCATCCGGATCATGTGCAGCACGACCGTGCGGCTGTCGGTGAGCTCGACGCCGGCGGCGTACCGTTCCAGCGGGGATCCGGCCTGTGCCATCAGGTAGGGCACCACGTACATCGTCTTGCCGGCGGACGCGCCCCGCATGCGCTCCTCCAGCAGCGGGCGCATCTCGGCGGCGGGGCGCCAGTTGTCGTAGATGCCCTTGTCGGCCGGGTTGGCGGTGGCGACGACCGTGCGTTCCTCCGAGCGCGCGGTGTCCTTGGTGAAGCTGCGCGAGTAGTACCGCCCCTCGCCAGCGGGCTGGATCTCCCCGTCGGCCAGGGCCTCCCGGATCAGCCGCGCGTCGTCGGACGCGCTCACGACCTCCACCTTGGCGGCTCCGGTAACCCCGGCCCAGTACCGCACGTACTCACGGACATGAACGTTCCGCAGCCCGGCCCCGTCCAGTGCCGCGTGCACGTCGACCATCAGCCTGTCTCCTTCGCCTGCCTCGGAGGGATTTTCACTAGGCATATTGCGAGAAGGATAAACAGGTCCGGCCGGGCGCTCGCGGGCGGTACCGCCCTACCAGGCCGCCAGCCATCGTCCCGGACGGCGGCGCGGAGCCCGCTGCGACCGCTATCCGGCCGCGGGTCCGGCGCGAACGCGGCGGCCACGGCACCGGCCAATACCTGCGCGAACGGCTCATCGAACACCCGGTCACCGCGCTCGCCCCCGGGTGCCCGGGCACCCGGTGGCGGCGTAGGCTTGCTGACTGGGCCGCTGCCCGGGAGGGCGTGGGGCACGGGGCCGGGGCACGGGGAGGAAGGCGTGGTGATGGCGGGCGAACCGGGCGGAAAGGCTTCCGGGGACCGGGACCAGCCGGTGCCGTTCGACACCAGCGTGGCGCACGTGGCCCGGGTGTACGACTACTGGCTGGGCGGGAAGGACAACTTCGCCGCCGACCGGGCCGCCGCCGAGCAGGCGATCAGCGCTTTCCCTGCCATCCCGTTGTCCGCCCGCGCCAACCGCGCCTACCAGGCACGGGCGGTGCGCTACCTGGCCGGAGAGGCCGGGGTGCGCCAGTTCCTTGACATCGGCACCGGCATCCCCACGGTGAATCACACCCATGAGGTAGCCCAGTCGGTGGCGCCGGAATCCCGCGTCGTGTACGCCGACAACGACCCGATCGTGCTCACCCACGCCCGCGCGCTGCTGGCCAGCGGCCCGGCGGGAGCCACCGACTACATCGACGCCGACCTGCGCGATCCGCAGCAGATCCTGGACGGCGCCCGGCGGCTGCTTGATTTCAGCCGCCCGGTCGCGGTGATGCTGATGGCCATCGTGCAGCACATCGACGATGAGCACGAGCCGCACGAGATCGTGGCCAGGCTGATGGCGGCGATGCCGCCGGGCAGCTACCTGGCGCTCTCGCATCCGGCCGTCGACATCAACGCCGAGTCAATGGCGAAAATGGCCGCCGTGCTCAACCAGATGATGGCCGAGAAGGTGACCTTCCGCGACCGCGCCGCGGTGGCGGGGTTCTTCGACGGGCTGGAACTGGTGGAACCGGGGCTGGTGCAGGCGTCGAAATGGCGGCCGGCCAGCGAGACCGAGGCAGCCAGCCCGGCCGCGTTGTGGGCGGGCGTCGCCCGCAAGCCGCAGTAAGGCCGGCCCGGCGCGGGTCAGTACTCCCGCATGATGTCCTTGATGATCTTGGCGCTGGCCGCCGGGGTCGCGGCCTCCATGCACAGGCGCTCCATCACCAGCAGGTAGCTGTCGATGGCCTCGGGCTTGTCCAGGTACAGGGCGCTGGTCAGCTGCTCGAGGTAGACGACGTCGGGCAGGTCGGGCTCACCGAAGCGGAGGATGCTGAACGGGCCGCCAGCCGCGGCGTGGCCGCCTGCCAGGAACGGGACGACCTGGAGGGTCACGATCCGCTGCCTGGTCATCTCGAGCAGGTGCCGCAACTGGGCGCGCATCACGTCGGGGCCGCCGAGCGGCCGCCGGAGCACGGCCTCGTCCAGCACCGCCCACAGGCTCGGGGAGTCGTCCCGGTACAGCACCGTCTGCCGGGCCATCCGCAGGCTGACCCGCCGGCCGACCTCCCGCTCCGGCGCACTGTCGTGACCGAGCAGCGTCACGGCGCGGGCGTAGTCCTCGGTCTGCAGCAGCCCCGGCACGAACTGGACCTCATACGAACGGATCTGCGCGGCCGCCTCTTCCAGCCCGACGTAGGCCTCGAACCAGTGCGGCAGGATGTCCGAATAGTCGTGCCACCAGCCCGGGGCGTTCGCGCGCTGCGCCAGCGCCCGCAGCGGCTCCCGTTCCGCTTCGTCGGTGACGCCGTAGAAGGTGAGCAGGTCGGCGACGTCGCGGTCCTTGAAGCTGACCCGGCCGGTCTCCATCCGGCTGATCTTCGAGTGCGACCCGCGGATCGCGTATCCGGCGTCCTCCAGCGAGATCCGCTTCGCCTCGCGCAGCCGGCGCAGCTGCGCCCCGAGCAGGATCCGGAGCACCGTGGGACCACCGCTCTCGGCGACGGCTGCCAGGCTATGGGCCCGGCCGCTACCCGGCGCGGCTGCTGCGCTCATGGTTCCTCCCGCACACACCCCAACCACGGCAGTCTCCCACGCGGCGCCCGGCCGCGCCACATGCCGCGCACAGCCATATTCCGGCTTAAATCAATGCGTGCCTCACCAGGCACGCGCCGGGGCCTGGCGCACTCCCGGCGAGCTGGAGATCTGCGGGACGGGCGCTAGCAGCGAACCGCGCGAACGAACGCCTGCCAGTCCTTGCGGGCGAACGTCAGCATCGGGCCGCCGGGGTCCCTGGAGTCACGGACCGCCACCCCGCCAGCCGGCAATCCGGCGACCTCCACGCAATTGCCGCTGGGATTGCTGTGACGGCTCTTCCGCCACCGCATCTGTCCCGGCCGCCGTGAAGGCATGCCGCTGCCGGCCACGCGCACCTCCTATTCCGCTTGCTGCGCCCGGCCAGGCCCGGCTAAGGCCAGGCCGGTCCGCGTGCTGGTGCGGGCTCCTGGCGCGCCCGCGGCGGGCCGGGCGAGATCGCGATCCCTGTGCATTGGCACTTGCATGTGCACATTTACGATCTGATCGTAGCGCACGGAACCCTCACATAGCTGGCAAACGTCATG
>JAIRTY010000084.1 GCA_031254715.1 Nocardiopsaceae bacterium
CGGGCCTGCCCGCGTTCTACACGCCGACCGGCGTGGGCAGCGCGCTCGCCGAGGGTAAGGAAGTACGCCTCTTCGACGGCAAGCCCCACGTCCTTGAGCATGCCATTACCACCGACTTCGCGTTCATCCGCGGGCACCGGGCCGACCGGATGGGGAACGTCGAGTTCCGCGGCGGCAGCCGCAATTTCAACGTCAGCTTCGCCAAGGCCGCGCGGGTCACGATCGCCGAGGTGGACGAGATCGCCGAGCCGGGGGAGATCCCGCCCGGCAGCGTCGATCTCCCCGGCGCGTTCGTCAGCCGGGTCGTGCTCAGCACCACTCAGCTTGACGTCAGGAACCTCCCGATGCGGGCGAGCCGCCCGGCCGGCAGCGCCCGCAGCTACCACGGTAAGCCCGGCCTGACCCGGGAGCAGATCGGGCGGCGGATCGCCGCGCTGTTGCCGGACGGCGCCGTCGTCAACCTCGGGGCCGGCCTGCCCACCCAGGTCGCCAATTTCGTCGGCACCCGGCCGATCATCCTGCACAGCGAGAACGGCATGCTCAACTATGGCGAGTTCGTCCGCGACGATTCGTTCGACCCCGACCTGCACGATGCGGGCGGCTACTTCGTGCGACTGCGGCCGGGGGCGGCGTTCTTCGACAGCGTGACCTCGTTCGAGATCGCGCGCGGCGGCCGGCTGGACGCCGTGGTGCTCGGCGCCTACCAGGTCGGCAGCAACGGCGACCTGGCGAACTGGTCGGTCCCCGGCATGACCGGCGGCGGCATCGGCGGCGCGATGGACCTCGCGGCCGGCGCCAGGCAGGTGATCGCGATGCTGGAGCACACCGACTCGGCGGGCCGCCCGAAGCTGGTCGAGGAGTGCAGCTTCGAGATCACCGCGCCCGGCTGCGTCGACACGATCGTCACCGACCTGGCGCTGCTGCGCCGGGCCGACGGCGGCTTCCGCGTCGAGGAGATCGCCCGCGGCTTCACCGCGGCCGAGGTGATCGCGCTCACCGGGATGACGGTCAGCGTCGCCCCCGCGCCGCGCGTCATGCAGGACTCCTGGTAAGCGGCCCGCCGCCCGCCGCGTGCTTCCCTTCGCCCCGCGGGGCCACATCACTGACGCCGCCGGTAGGACTCACCTTGCCTGGCCTGCTCCTGCTGGTGTCAGTGGGACGGCATCAGCACCTTGTTGATGACGTACACGGTGGCGTTGGCGGTGTGCAGGTTCCCGCAGGTGATGGCGGCGTTGTTCACCTCGTAGGTGCTGCCCATCCTGGCGGTCTTGAGGGTGGTGCCTGCCAGCGTGGTCAGCGTCTTCCCGCTGGCCAGCTCGGCTGGCGTGATCCGGCCCCTGACGACGTGGTACTTGAGGATCGCGGAGAGTTCTTTCATCCCGCTCATCATGGTCATGTCATGCGCGGTCAGCAGCTTGAAGGCCTTGTTGTCGGGTGCGAAGACGGTGATGTTGCTGGCTGAGTTGAGGTCTTTCGTCAGCCCTGCCTTGCCTACCTCGGCCGCCAGCGTGGTGGTGAGCGGGTCGTGGCGGGCCGCGGTTACGACCGGGTCCATGGCCATGCCGTGCATGCTGCCCATCCCGGCGGCGGGGATCATCCCGCAGTCGGCACCGATGGCGGCGGCTGATCCGGTCATGGACTCCGACGGTGACGCGGCGGCGTGCTGGGAGGCCGCCGGCTTGGGGCTGGCGGTACTGCCGCAAGCCGCGCCGGTCAGCGCGAGGGCAAGGGCGATCACCGGCACGGCGACAGTGCGGCCGCTGACGAGGCGGGTATCAGTGCATTGCATCGGGGTCTCCTGGTTCCTGGCAGTTGGCAATGGGCGCTCGCAGGCGCCGTCGCCCGGTGGCGAGCGCGCCCCTCGCGCGCGGCCTGCCGGGGATCGGTCACTTTAGTTACTCGTCGCCGTCGGCAGCCTGGATTGCCGGGCGGGCTGGATTGCCCCGGCGGGCAGGGCAGCCCGCCGCCCGGGCAAGCGGTATCGGCCCCAGCGGCGAATGACAGATGTGGAGACGCGCGACACTGGCCCGCGCCCGGTGGCCGGCTGTGCCGCCGGGCAGGCGCCGGGCGGCAGCCTGGAGACCCTGCTGGTGGGCGTGGCGCATGGGGATACGGCTGCCTTCGAGGCGGTCTGCGCCCGAGCCACAGCCACCTTGTTCGGCGTGGTGCGCGCGGTGGTGCGCGATGCATCGCAGGCGGAGGAGGTCATGCAGGAGGTCCTGCTCGAGGCGTGGCGGGCGGCACCGAGATTCGAGCCGGGCCGGGGGAGCGCGCTGGCGTGGCTGGCGACGATCGCGCACCGCCGCGCGGTGGACCGGGTGCGCGCTGAGCACCGATCGGCCGAGCGCGAGCGGCGCGCCGCCTGCTACGCGGTTCCCTATGACGAGGTGGCCGAGACCGTCCAGGTCCGGCTCGACCAGCAGCGGCTGCGGCGCTGCCTGGGCTCGCTGACCCGGCTGCAGTGCGAGTCCGTGACGCTCGCCTACTACGGCGGTTACACCGTCCGCGAGGTCGCCGCGCGGCTTGGCGTGCCGGAGGGGACGGTCAAGACCAGGATGCGCGACGGCCTGATCCGGCTGCGGGATTGCCTGGGGGCGGACTGATGGGACTACGGCGATCCGAACTGCACACCATGGCGGGGGCGTACGCGCTGGACGCTCTGCCCAGCGCGGACCGGGCCCGGTTCGAGCGGCACCTGGCCAGGTGCCGCGCTTGCGCCCGGGAACAGTGCGAGCTGCGCGAGGCCACCGCCCGCCTGGCCGGGGCCGTTGCCGCGGACCCGCCGGCGCATCTGATCGCACAGGCGGTCGCGACTGCGGCCCGAACCAGGCAGCTGCCGTCGGCGATGGGCCCGGCCCGGGAGCCGGCTGCCCGCTTGCCGGGTCAGGCCGGGGGCGCCCGCCGGCTGCCCGGCCCCTGGCGGGCCCGGCCGCGCCGGCTCGCGCTGGCTTTCGCCGCGGCGTTCGTGGCCGCGGCGACGGCCTTCGGCGCGATCGCGTTCACCGCCGAGTACCGCCTCGGCGATGCCCAGCTGCGTGACCATGCCGTCGCGGAGGTGCTGACCGCTCCGGATGCGACGCTGGTGACCTCCCGGGTGAAAGCCGGCGGCGCGGCCACCATCGTGATGTCCCACCGGGATCACGCGCTGGTGTTCACCACCGCCGGGCTGCCGGCGCCGCCGGCCGGCCGCCGCTACGAACTGTGGCTGATGGGCCCGCGCGGCGACCGGTCGGCCGGTCTGCTTCCGGCCCCCCATGGGGGCATGACCAGCCCGGTGATCGCCACCGGTCTGGCCGCTGGTGACTGGGTCGGGCTGACCGTCGAACCCGCTGGCGGGTCGCGCCACCCGACCTCCAGGCCGGTCCTGATGCTCAGCCTCGCCACCTGAGCCAGGCCCCGTAGGCACCCGGCTCCGGGTTGTCGCTCAGAGTGTTCACAATCTTGTCAGCGGACCGTCGGCGTGATTGGCTGGCAGCGTGGCCGGAACTGCGCGGGGGGGTGTGGGGGGGTCGTCCCCCCGAGCTAGCACTGAGGCGTTGCTTGACCCCACCGGCGACGCCGGGCGGGACACCGACACCAGCCTGGCGCCGCGGCTGCGCAGCCTGTCCGGGCTGACCGCCGGCCTGCTGGACAACACCAAGCCGAACGCGTCCGTGCTGCTGGCTGAAGTCGCGTCGGAGCTACGGCGCCGTCACGGCGTGCAGGCATCGGTCATGTTCGCGAAGAGCTATTTCGGCACGCCAGCGGAGGAGAGCCTGATCCAGCGGATCCTGCACCGGTGCGACTTCGTGGTGGCAGGCATCGGTGATTGAGGCTCATGCAGCGCGGCCAGTCTGGCCGATGGGATCCTGGCGGAGCGCGCGGGGCTGCCGGCCGTGAGCATCTGCACGGACGCGTTCGTGGTACCGGCCCAGGCGATGGCGCGGGTGCACGGCTTCCCCGGCTACGAGTTCGCGACCGTGCCGCACCCGATCGCGAGCCTGGACCCGGACCAGATCCGGGGCCTGGCCACCGGCGTGGTGCCGGACGTGCTGCGCATCCTGGGCGCGGAGTCCTGAGTGGACGCTTCCGTGACGGCTGCGGCCCCGGTCACCGATCCGGCCGGGATCCGGCGGGCGATGGATTACTACGCGGAACGGGGCTGGACCGACGGGCTGCCGGTCGTTCCGGTGACGGAGTCCTACCTGGCGGAGTTCCTGGCCACCACCGATCGTGACCCCGGCAGCGTGCTGCTTGCCATGCCGCACCTGAACCGGCAGTGCACGGTGCGGCTGGCGGCGATCAACGCGGCCCTGGCCGGCTGCCGTCCCGGGTACTTCCCGGTCGTGCTGGCCGCATGGGACTCGCTGGCCGCCGAGGGCTACCCGGGCCGCGGCATCTGGCAGAGCACGACCGGCACCGCCCCGCTGCTGATCGTGAACGGGCCGGTCCGGGCGGCCATCGGCCTGAACAGCCGGGGGAACGTGTTCGGCTCCGGGTTCCGGGCGAACGCGACCATCGGGCGGGCGATCCGGCTCGGCGCCATCAACGCGTTCGGCCTCCGGCCGCATGAGCTCGACCAGGCCACCCAGGGCACGCCCGCCAAGTACACCTGCTGCATCGCGGAGAACGAGGAAGAGAGCCCGTGGCCGCCGCTGCATGCGGACTTCGGCCTCGGCCGGGCCGAGAGCGCGGTCACCGCCATGGTCATCCGGTCCTGCGTGCACATCGAGGCACGCCACACCACGGCGGCGGAGCAGCTCGCCGCCGACATCGCCGGGACCGTGGCGCGCACCGGGGCGCTCATTCACCAGACGATCAGCGCCTGCATCGTGCTGAGCCCGGAGCACGCGCGGGTGCTGGACCGGGCCGGGTGGGGCAAGCCGGACCTGCAGCGCTACCTTTACGACCACGCGACGGCGACCCGGGACGAGCTGGCCGCGGCCGGCAAGGAAGCGATCTCGCGGCATACCCGGTGGCGGCTGCCATCCGATCACCCGGACGCCATCCCCGACGACTGTGCCGACGCGGGCAGCCCGGGCCTGATCCGGGTGCTCAACTCGCCGGACGCCATCCTGGTGGTCGTGGCCGGCGCCAGCAACGCCGGGGTGTCCGCGGTGGTGGAAACGTTCGGCCCGCGTGGCGGCCCGCCGCCGGTCACCCGCGTCGCAGCGGGGAACCAGCGATGACCGGTGATCCGCAGCCGCTCGAAGGCGCGCTGAGCGTGTTCCGGGACACGCTGGCCGCCGATGGCTACCAGCTCAGCTGGTCGGTCGAGGACGCAGGCCGGGTCGTCATCCGGATCACCGCGGGCGCTGATGCCTGCGCCGACTGCCTGGTCCCGCTGCCGGTCATGGAGGCGATCATGGCGGACGCGCTCGCCCCGACCCCGTACACGCTCGGCCGCATCGAGCTTCCCGCAGCCTCATGACCTGGTGTACGCGTGGTCGGTCAGCCCGCTCCGGAAGGGCGCCACCCTCGGCGGGTGAGCCCGCACGACGCCACGGTGCGGCCCGGCGCCGCGGCCGGCGGCATCACCGCCGCGTGCCGGAGCCTCAGGCCCGGCCGGCGGCGTTCTTCAGCGCGCTCGGCCCGAGCCAGCCGTGGTGCTTCCAGACGATCTTCCCCGCGGCGGAGACCAGCACGAACCAGGGCTCGTCCTGGACCCCGTACCCGTCGGCGACCCGGCCCGTGTCGTCCCGGGCGACCGGGTAGGCGAGGGGCCTGCTGAGCCGTTTCAGGTAGGCAGCCGCCGC
>JAIRTY010000285.1 GCA_031254715.1 Nocardiopsaceae bacterium
CCGCGGCGATCAGCCCCGGACTGCGCCAGGCCTGCCGCCAGCTGCTGGCAACCGGCGAAGCAGCCGCCCGCCCGGCCGCGTGAACAGCGCCCGCCCCCGGATCGAGAGGATGAACGTGAAGCAGCACACCACCCATGGCCGCCCCGGCACCGAGGGCGCCAGGCTCGACCATGTCGGGCTGAACGAGGCCATCACCGGTGCCGCGTTCGGCGGGCGGCGCCGCCGGGTGTATGCCCGCATCGCCGCTCTCAGCGGCGCCAGGCCCGCAGACCGCGTGCTGGACATCGGCTGCGGCGGCGGCTACCTCACCCGGCTGCTGGCCGCCGCCGTCGGCCCGGCCGGCCAGGTAACCGGGGTCGACCCGGCGGCCGGCGCAGTCCGCCACGCCCAGCGCCGCGCCCCGGCCAACTGCAGTTACCTGGTCGGCGTGGCGCAGGACCTGGACCTGCCCGACCGCTCGTTCGACGTGGTGACCAGCACGCTGGCCACCCACCACATCCCCGAAGCGGAGCTCGCGGCCGCGTTCAGCGAGATGTTCCGGGTACTGCGCCCCGGCGGCACCCTGCTGGCCGCCGACTTCCGCCCGCCCGCCCGCCGGCACACCCCCCACGCCCTCGCCACCCGCAACCGCCACGGCAGCGCCATCCCGCTCGAAGACCTGGCAGCCGCAACCCGATTCCGCCTCGACGCCCACGGTGAACTGCCACTCCTGCGCTACATCCGCGCTACCCGCCCACCCGCCACCTGACCACCAGCCACCACCACACCATCCCGCCCTGTTAAGAGCCCCGGGTGCGGGCCGGTCACGTGTCCCGCCGGTTGATCACAGCGAACCCGGCCAGCAGCGCCGCCGCCGCATAAAGGCAGAACACCCCGAAACCGGTCCAGGGGGCGAGGCTGGCTGCTTCCCGGCGGGCCGCGACGAAGATCTGGCTGCCCGACTGCATCGGGATGTAAGGCCCGACGGATCGGCCGAGCGACGCTCTACAAGTACTTCCCCGACGTCGAGTCGATCCTGCGCGCCTGGCACGAACGTCAGATCGACCAGCACCTGAAGGACCTGCTCCAGGTCCGCGACCACACCACCGGTGCCGCCGAACGCCTGGAGGCGGTGTTGACCGCTTACGCCAAAGCGATCTCCCACCGCCGCGCGCACGACGACGGCCTCGCCGACATGCTCCACCGCGGCGAGCACGCCGCCGCGACCCACCAACGGCTCCGTGAATTCCTGCGCGACCTGATCACCAACGCCGCAGCGGCCAGGGCCGTGCGCCAGGACATCCCCGCCGACGAACTCACCCTCTACTGCCTCCACGCCCTGGCCGCCGCCGCCAGCCTGCAGGACCCGGCAGCGGTCGAACGCCTCACCCAGACCACCCTCACCGGCCTCCGGCAGAGCCCCGCCGAACCCCAGAGGCGTACGAGCGAGAACGCAGCTTCCTGAACGATGAACGCCGGGCCGCGCCGCTGCTAGTCAGCGGCCGGGAGTGAGCGGAGCGCCGCCCGCAGTCTGCTCGAAGCTTCGTCCGCCACAGCTTTGAGGGAGGGCTCGCCGGCGACGGTCACCATCACCTGCGGGTCGAGCGCTTCCACGACTGTCTGGGCGCCGTCGGTACGGATGACGACGTTGCAGGGCAGCAGCAGCCCGATTGAGTTATCAGCGGCCAGCGCGCGGTGGGCCAGGGGCGGATTGCACGCCCCCAGGATGAGGTATTCCTCCATCTCCTGGCCCAGCCTCTCGCGCAGTGTGGCCTGGACGTCGATCTCGGTCAGCACCCCGAAGCCTTGCTCCTTGAGGGCCTCGCGTACCCGTGTAGCCGCCTCGGCGAAAGGGAGTGCAGTGCGCACTGTGATGCCGTAGTCCATCTGCGCCTCCTCAGGACAGGGTGAGGAACATCTTCTCCATCTGGTCCTTGGTCATCGGCGGGTCGCCATCGGCGGCCAGGCACTGGCGCATACCGCTGGCAACGATCTTGAACCCCGCGCGGTCCAGCGCCCCGGAAACTGCGGCAAGCTGGGTTAACAGCGGCGCGAGCCGCCTCGCGTAGAGGAACGTACGCAAATGATGCCCGGCATTGCGGCAGTCATGCCCCGCCCATAGCCGACTGCTGATCATCGCGCGGCTTGCGCCAGGGCACCTACGCCGTCGGCGAGCTGGCCTTCGCGGTCGCGAGATGGAACGCTCAGCCGACTCCCACCAGCTGCGGGTCCTGCGGCACCTGGGACCTGGTCGCGACCCAGCGCAACGGCCGGGACATCGCGGGCTGTACGACAACCATGCCGCGATGATTCGATAACGAGTCCTGCACCACTTGATGTCCCTACGTAGCCTCCTGCCAAATACAACGGGAGTCACCATGAGGCAACATCCTGGTGCGGCAGCCGGCCGGGGATTGACACCTGGGTCATCGGGAGATAAGGCAGCAGTAATGACTGCGTACGACACACAGGATTCTGCATCTTGTTAGCGATCCACCGGAACAGGTATCGGGCATCAGGCCCGCTGGGCCGGGAGTTAGTGCGTTCGCACCGAACTGCCGCTGGGTGGCCGATTCCATCATCTGGCGACCTGGCCTGCAGCTGTTTACGTCGTTTTCCCCGTGAAATCTGCTTGCGGGCACCCCTCGGATGAGCGGCGCCGCCCGCAAACGCGCCGAGGTCGTACTGATCTCGCTCCGGATCCTGTGCCAGCGCGAGTCGGCGGAACGCCGACCGGGCTGTGTCCAGTCCACCGCCACGGAAGCGGCATGTCGTTCTGCACTCAATTGCAGCAGTCGTTTGCATGTCACTCAGCAAAGGGAGGACGCCACGTATGTCTGACTCCGAACCCAACCAGGAGATCGGCAGGGAGGCTCCGAGCACCCTGGGCGGGAGGACGCCGATGGACGATCAGCAGTCTCAGGACGTTTCCGGCAAAGCTGGATTAAGCCGACGGAGCCTGATCACCAGGAGCGCCCTTGTTGCCGGGGCCGGCCTCGGCGCCGGCGTCGCCGGGCTTCCCGCCGCCAAAGCTCAGGCCGCGGCACCTGGGACGTCGGCTCCGCCGGCAATCGTGACAAAGAATGACGCACCCGATGTCGTGATCCTCAACGGAAAGATCTCGACGGTCGATGCGAGCAACTCGACCGTCGAGGCACTCGCGATCCGCGACGGCGAGATCATCGCCACGGGCGGAAGCGGACCGGTCAAGGCACTCGCTCAACACGGCACCCTCGTCATCGATCTTCACGGCCGCCGGGTATTGCCGGGCCTGATCGATGGGCACCTGCATGGCCTGCGGAACGGTCATCACTGTTTCACGCGATCCGTCCGGCTCGATAACGTCCTCTCTCGCGCACAAGCACTTGAGCTCTACAGCGCAAAGGGGCCAGCACTAGCGAAAAACACCTGGATCTTCACGACCGGCGGCTGGACGGTGAACCAGCTCGATAAACCGGGAATGTTCACGATTTCGGAACTCCGCGAGGCCCTGCCGGACAATCCCGTCTTCATTAGCGGCTCCGGTGCCTCGGGCGTACAAGTAAACAGCCGGGCACTACAGGTGCTCGGCCTGGGCGCCGGATCCCCCGGAGTCGAGGTGGACTCCTCGGGTAACCCGACGGGGCGGCTGACCGGGCCCGCGATCACCGCAGCAGGCGCGGCGGTGCTCGCCCAGCTGAACGAGCTCTCCATCGACCAGCAGGCCGACTGCCTCGCCGACTTCATCCGGTCGGCGAACTCGCTAGGCCTCACAGCCTGGAACGACCCCGAGGGCAACGAGCTGCCCTTCGACACCGGCGGGAGCTGCACAGAGTTCGCAACGGGCCTGCACGACCACCAGCCGGTCATCCAGCTCAACCGGCAGGGCAGGCTGAACGCGCGTGTCACCTATCACCTGATGAACAACTTCAGCGGGCTGTCCCAGCTCCTGCAAGATCAGCGGCACGCGATCGGGTTCATGGGCGACGACATGCTGCGCTACCTCGGCATAGGCGAAGAAGTCTTCTGCCCGGGTGACCAGCCCCCGCCCGACCCCGCACAGTACCAAGCGATCGCGAACTTCATCGCCGCCAACCGCATGAGCTTCGAAAACCACGCCAGCTCCGACGCCACCCAGGTCGCCATACTGAATGCCTGGGAGAAAGCCAACGACGTCCAACCGCTCGAGAACCTGCACTGGACGATTGCGCACCCGGGTAACGACGGGGTGAGCCCCACCGATCAGACCCTTGCCCGGGTGAAGGCCCTCGGCGTCGGCATGACGCCCGGCGCGAGCGGCGCCCTGGGCACAGGCCACTATCCGCGCTTCCGCAGCATGTACGACAGCGGGATCCGCCTCTCACTGGGCAGCGACGCTATGAACGTCGCCCCCTACCCGCCGTTCGTAGACCTCTGGTATGTCGTCAGCGGTAACACGCTCGACCCAGCCGTGCCGGGCATCTCGCCCGACCAGCGACTGACGCGCGAGCAAGCCCTGCGCGCGAAGACCGTCAACGGCGCGTGGAACCTCGATCAGGAAGGGCGCCTCGGCACGCTCGAGGTCGGCAAACACGCAGACCTGATCGTACTCAGCGACGACTACTTCACCATCCCGGCCGACGATATCCGCACCATCACATCCCTTCTCACGATCGTGGCCGGCAAGATCGCCCACGCGAGCGGCGAGTACAAAGGACTCGACGAATAGAGCACCCAACCAGAGCAAGAGCGCGCGACGTACCCGAGGTCGTGCGCCGACGCCCACTCCAAGAGCGGTGTATTACGTGCTACTGACCGTCGACATCGCCTGTCCAGAGCCCGATCAGGCGGCTGAAGCGCTCGACGATTACAGCGACGATCCCGTCGCCGGCGAGTGCACGCACGGCTTCCTCGCGTGAGGGGTGCCGCTCTCCCGTGACCCAGGAGTTCAGCCGGCCCAGCGCGGCGGCGAGGCCGGGCTCGATTTCACTCCAGCGCTGGGCAGCACGGGAACGGTCAGTCGTCCAGGTGTCGTCGTGCACGCTGACCAGCCCGGCAACGGCCACGAGCGTCTTGCGAGCGACCCGGGTCCCCAGCAGGTCCGCAGCCACCATCTCGGACTCCAGCTGCTGCCGCCACCGCCGGAGATGCTGGCCGAGGTCGCCGTTGAAACCCCGGGCAGCCCGGATGTCCGCGGGGAATGCCGGCAACGCGGCGGAGGGATCTGGGCCCGTGAGGTGGACGCAGTAATGGCGCAGGAAAACCCGGAATCCGTAGGCAGCGTCGGTGCCGCCGGTCAAGTCCGAAGCCATGGCCGCGGCGACTTCCACGCCCCGGCATCGATCGGCATACCGCGCGGAGAGGCGTTCCCCGAGGACGACCGGGTCCGCCAGGCCGATCGACAGCAGGTCGACATCCGATGACCCGCGACGTGCGGTGCCATTAGCGACCGAGCCGTAGACATACAGCGATGCCCCGGACCCGCCAGCAAAGGCGACCGCATCAGCCAGGACGGGCTCGAAGGCCGCCGGTACCTGGTCACGGTGTGCTCCCGTCCGGATCGTCCCGTCAGCCGCCACACCCTCGCCGGGATCAGCCATCCCATCGACCCATTGCTTTGTTCATCTCTGCCGGCAGCCTGTCCGTCCCTGACCCTCTCCGGCGGGCCGGTACGCGACCGCCCTGCACACCGGACACTACGACGGGCTCATCGCCGCGGTCGGCAACCTGCTGCAATGGGCAGACACGCAAGGCCTTGAATGGGACAAATCCACCGCAGACGACGGTGAGCACTGGGGCTGCAGGCTAGAGACCTACCTCACCGATCCCAGCAAGCAACCCGACCCCGCCCAGTGGCAGGCACAACTGGCCTTCCGGCTCAAGTAGTCACGCCTGCTGCTAGCGCCGTGCCGATCCGTG
>JAIRTY010000289.1 GCA_031254715.1 Nocardiopsaceae bacterium
CGGCGCCCAGGCGGCGCGTGGCGGCCGCGGCTCGCACGTTGACCGCGGCGCTCGGGCCGAACGTGCTGGCGGCGAACACGGCCAGGAACGCGGTCCAGACGAGTGGCCGTCTGAAGAGCGCTCCGACCGAGGGGGCGGGTCCGGCGCGGCGGACGCCGGGGGCCGGCAGCGAGGGCATCGGGACGAGCGCGGCCGTGGCGACGAGGGCGGCCGCCCCGCCCACGGCGGCGAGCGCGGCCTTCCAGCCCAGGGCCGGCACGACCGCGCTCACGATCGGGATCTGCACGACCGCGGAGGCGGCGTACGTCGCGGTCGCCGCTCCCGCCGCGGAGCCGCGGTGTGCCGGGAACGCCTGCCCGAGCGCGGCCACCCCGCCGGCGAGCGCGACGCCGCCGCCCACCCCGAGCGCCGCGAACCCATAGCAGGCGACGAACGTGGCTCCCGACGGCCACGTGAACGTGACTACAAACCCGGCGGCGAGCAGGCCCAGCGAGGCCCAGCACAGGCGCTGGGGCGGCAGGCGGTCGCCGAGGCGGCCGCCCAGGATCGTCCCCATCCCGTACCCGAACGGGGTGGCGGAGAACACCGCGCCGACGAGCAGGGGCGACCACCCGTCCCGCAGGGCATGGGGAACGACCGCGCCCCACGCGAAGACGAGGCCGAACGCCGGCTGCAGGAGGAGCGCGCCCACCGCGACCCTTGCGCGCACGGACCGATCCTAAGAGGGTGGCCGGGCTGCGCACCTGGGCCATCCAGGGGCCACGCGCCGCGGCCTCGGGCTGGGGCCGGGCCTCAGATGGGCTCGCTCACCCCTCCCAGCCCCGCAGGAGCCCGATGACCGCGTCGGCGTAGCGGGTCGCGGTCAGCTGCAGGTCCCGCTCGTCGCGAGGCTTGAACCACTGCACGAGTCCGTTGACCATGTCCAGCGCCGCCATCGCGGCCAGCTTGGAGTCGGGCACCTCGAACACCCCTTCCCTGCAGCCCCGCTCGACCACCACGGCCAGCGCGTCCCGGTACTGCCGCCGAAGCGCGTTGATCGTCGCCTGCTGCTCGCGCGGCAGGCTGCGACGTTCGCGCCACGTGACCAGGACGTCCGTCCACCGGCGGTTGGAGAACACGATGTGCCGGTGGATCGCGGCGCGGATCGCGTCCTCCGGCGCCCTGTCGGGGCTCAGCTGGGCCAGGACGTCCAGGTTGAAGTCCCGCTGGAAGCCGTTGCAGATCGCGAAGAGGATGTGCTGCTTGCTGGGGAAGTGGTGGTAGAGGGAGGAGGGGCGGATGTCGACCTCGCCCGCGATGTCGCGCATGCTGGCCGCGCCGTATCCCTTCTCTCGGAACAGCCGCGCGGCGCTGTGCAGCACCTGGTCCACCCGGTCCCTGCCCGCGATGTCCTGTGTCTGCACGGCCACCTGAAACTGTAGCCGCATCGCGCACGCCCGCCGCACCCGTCTGCCTGACGAACGCTCGAACGGAATCGCGCGGGGCGTTCCACTAAAACAGCAGTGGGTTAGCTGCCGATCGTTCGTTCGGCTCCTGCCCCCGCTGAGCCGGCGCCAGAGCAACCGTGAGGCTGCGCGCCGGTTCGGCAGCCGCTACACTTGCGAAAGCGGTGTCCATGGGGGTAGGTGGACGCAACGACGCGCGTGGTTCCACGCGTGGAGTGTGGCTGGGGGTGACAGCCGGGCTCGTCATGCTCACTGTGCTCGTGGCGCCTGTGCCCGCGGCGGCGGCCCCGGACCCCGCACCGAGTCCGAGCCCGCAGGCCATGGGCGGCAATCAGACGCTCGGCCAGCAGGCCGCCGACCTGGAGGGACTCAACGAGCAGACCGCCGCGTCCCAGGCCCGGGTCACGACCCTGGACCAGCAGATCGCGGCCGACCAGGCCCGTGAGGCCCCCCTGGAGGCGCAGCTGCGAGCGGTGGCCAGGGTCGAGTACCAGCGCCCGGCCATGGACCTGAACACCATGCTCCAGGCGCAAGACCTGGATCAGCTGCTGTCCGCCGTCGCCGAGGCCCGGCTGGTCACCAAGAAGCGTCAGGCCCTGGTGGACGAGACGCGCCGGATGCAGCAGGAGCACGTCAGCACCCGGCAGGCCGAGGGCCAGCAGCTCGCCCGGCTGCAAACGCTGCGAGCGGCGGCCAGCAGCGCCGCCGCCCGGCTGCAGCAGGCGATGGGGTCGGGCGGCTCCGGTCAGGCCGGTCCCCCGGGAGGAGAGCTGGACGCGGCGACGCTGGGACCGGCGGCCTGCCCGGTGTCAGGTGCGGAGGAGACACAGCCGTTCGGCCCCAGCGACTTCGAGGGCTTCCACACGGGGATCGACCTCGCCGTTCCGACCGGGACCCCGATCTACGCGGCGGCGAGCGGCGTGGTGGGAACCGACCTGGCCGGAGCAGGCTACGGCAACAACGTCGAGATCCAGGTCTCGGACCAGCGGATGGACATCTACGGCCACATGACGCAGTTCCTGGTCATGTCCGGCCAGCTCGTGCAGCAGGGCCAGCTGATCGGCCTGGTCGGCAGCACGGGGTTCTCGAGCGGCCCGCACGTCCACTACGAGATCCGCTACGACGGGCG
>JAIRTY010000282.1 GCA_031254715.1 Nocardiopsaceae bacterium
TGGCCGCCGCGGGCGGTCCGACGGGGCCGGCCCGGGGGGACGTGCTGGCGAACCGGCCCGTGCCCCCGGGCCCCGGCGGTCCTCTCCCGCCCCGCCGCCTGCCGGCGGCCGCGGCCTCAGCCCCGTGGCTGGCCCCTGCGCCCGGCTACCCGCGGCCTCCCGCCGGCGCGGGAGGGTTGTCACGTCGCCCCGCTCGTTCACCGTTCACCCCCATGCTGCCGGTCCCGGTTGCTGGTCTTTGCGGCACTTGCGCTCACGGTCATGCGGCCGTCCCCAGGCGTTCGGCTGCCCTGAGCCGGGCGGAGGCGGCGCGGGGATTGCGCGTCAGTTCGTCGCCGGATGGCCGTTCCGCGCCCCGGGTCAGCAGCCGGAACCGCGGCCGGTGGCTGGCGAGCGGAACCGGCAGCCCGCGCGGGGTGGTGTCGGCCGCCCGGGCCCCGAATGCCTGTTTGACGGCGCGGTCCTCCAGCGAGTGGTAGGCGAGCGCCACGATCCGGCCGCCAGCGGCCAGCGCGTCCAGTGCCATCGGCAGCGTCCGCGCCAGCACGTCGAGCTCTCCGTTCACCTCGATGCGCAGCGCCTGGAAGGTGCGCTTGGCGGGATTCCCGCCCCGGCGCCGGGCGGCGGCCGGGATCGAGTCCCTGACGATCTCGGTGAGCTGGCCGGTGGTGGCCAGCGGCTGCCGGGCGCGTGCCCGCACCACCGCGTCGGCGATCCGGCGGGCGAACCGCTCCTCCCCGTAGCTGCGCAGCACCCGGGCCAGCCGGTCGGCGGAGTAGGTGTTGACCACGTCGGCGGCGGTCAGCGGCCGGGCCGGGTCCATCCGCATGTCCAGCGGCCCGTCCTGGGAGTAGGCGAAGCCCCGGGCCGGGTCGTCCAGCTGCGGCGACGACACGCCCAGATCGAACAGCACGCCCTGCACCTGCTCGGCGCCCTGGCTGGTCAGCACCTCGCCGAACTGGTCGTAGCAGGCCTGCACGAGCGTGACCCGGTCGCCGTAAGGAGCCAGCAGCTCGCGGCACCAGGCGATGGCCGCCGGGTCCGCGTCGATCCCGATCAGCGCCAGCCGGGGATGCGCTTCCAGCAGTGCCCGGGCGTGCCCGCCCCGGCCCAGCGTGGCGTCGACCAGGATCGCCCCGGGCGGCTCGAGGGCGGGCGCCAGCAGTTCGAGCACGCGGTCGAGCATCACCGGCAGGTGCCCGGCTCCGGTCTCGTTCATCGCGCCCCTTCCGAGGTGCTCGCCCGGGGACATGTGCCCCCGTGCCCCCAACGCTGATTCCGGATGAGGTGCCCGGCCAGGTCCCCATCCGCGCGCGGCACGGGCGGCCGGCGAGCCGTCTGGCGCCGGGGAAGTGACGCCAGCCGGACGCGGGCGCCCGGGCGCGGGTGGAGACCTCGCCGGGCACGGCGCGGGTACTGCTCACAGCACCCCGGGCAGCACCTCCTCCGCTGCCTCCGAGAAGGTGTTCTCCTGCTCCGCCAGGTAGGCCTCCCAGGTCGGGGAGTCCCAGATCTCCAGCCGGTCGTTGTTGCCGACCACCGTGCAGTCCCTGGCCAGCCCCGCGTACTCGCGCAGCGACTGCGGGACCGTCACCCGCCCCTGCTTGTCCGGCGTGTCCTCGGAGGCGCTGGAGAAGAACATCCGGCCCCGGTGACCGCCGGTCCGGCCCGCCGCCGTCTGCAGCTTCTGGGCCAGTTCCAGGAAGTAGGGCTGCGGGAACACGTACAGGCACCGCTCCCTGCTCTTGGTGATCACCAGGCCTCCCGCGAGTTCCTCCCGGTACTTGGCAGGCAGGACCAGCCGTCCCTTGTCGTCAAGGCGGAGTGAGTGCTCGCCCAGGAACACGGCTCCACCTCCACGCCTCCCCCGTGCCAGGCGCTGACCGCCAGGCGCCGCCAGTCAGCCCCACCGCGCTCCACTGTACCCCACATTCCCCCACCGTCAACGGGCCCAGCCCGCTACGGCGCCGTTCTGGCGCGCAATTCCCCTGGTCGCAGGTGGTGGGGCGAGGTGGGGCGGATCGCCGCAGCGGCCGGACCGGCCGCGGGCGGGCAGGCCGGCATGAGCGCCCCTCGGCAATGCCAGCAACGGCAGCGTCGCACCGGCGCCGGTTACGACGTACTGTTCGTTACGCACGAACGCGACGCCGGCCGCGGTCCCGGCGCGGGCGGATCCCCGGGCAGGCCGCAGCGGGGCAAGGAGGTCAGGTGTTGGCGGAAACGGGTCAGGGCACCGGGCAGACGCTTGACAGTCTGGTCCGGGTCGCTCACCGGGTGGGCGATGCGGTCGGGTCCGTCATCGACGGGAAGGCCGAGGCCGTGCGGCTGGCGCTGACGGTGCTGCTGGCCGAGGGGCACGTGCTGATCGAGGACGTGCCCGGGGTGGGCAAGACGATGCTGGCCAAGTCACTGGGCCGGTCGACGGAGTGCACGGTCCGGCGGATCCAGTTCACGCCCGACCTGCTGCCCAGCGACGTCACCGGGGTGAGCGCCTACAACCAGGAGCGGCGCGAGTTCGAGTTCAAGCCGGGGCCCATCTTCGCCAACATCGTGGTCGGCGACGAGATCAACCGCGCCTCCCCCAAGACGCAGTCCGCGCTGCTGGAATGCATGGAGGAACGGCAGGTCACCGTCGATGGCACGACCTACGCGCTGACTCCCCCGTTCATGGTGATCGCCACCCAGAACCCGGTGGAGATGGAGGGCACCTACCCGCTGCCGGAGGCGCAGCGGGACCGGTTCACCGCCCGCATCTCCATGGGCTACCCGAGCCCGGAGGCGGAGCTGGAGATGATCGACACGCACGGCTCCTCGTCACCGCTGGACGAGCTAGAGCCGGTGGCCGATGCCGCCGACGTGCGCAGCCTGATCGCGGCCGTCCGCCGCGTGCATATGGCCGAAGCGCTCAAGGAGTACGTGATCAGGCTGGTCGGCGAGACCCGCGCCACGCCCGACCTGCGGCTGGGCGCTTCCCCCCGGGCCACGCTGCACCTGCTGCGGGCCAGCCGGGCCCGGGCGGCCCTGGACGGCCGCGATTTCGTGATCCCCGACGACGTGCAGGCCCTGGCCGGGCCGGTGCTGGCGCACCGGCTGCTGCCCAGCGCCGAGGCGATCGTCGCCCGCCGGACGCCCGAGCAGGTACTCGCGGACATCGTGGAGCGGGTGCCACTGCCCTCGCTGCGCTAGGCATGCCCGGCGCGACCGGCCGCCGACCCGCGCTGGAACTTTCCGTTGTCCCATGTCGTAAGTTGAGACAGCGGCCACGGGCCGACGCGCCCTGGCGGCCGCGGGAAGGGCCGGGATGCGGTCGCTGTTCGCCGGGTTCACGGCACGCGGGAGGATGTTCCTCGCCGCTGGTGTCGTCGTGGCATTGGTGGGGCTTGGCGCTGGCCAGCGCGGGCTGCTGAGCGTCGGGCTGGCGCTGATCCTGCTGCCGTCGCTGTCCGGGCTCGCGGCCGGGCGGGCACGGTACCGGATCCGTTGTGACCGGCAGATCGCCCCGTCGCGGGTGGTGGCCGGGCAGACCGCGACCGTCACCGTCCGGCTGGAGAACGTGTCCCGGCTGCCCACCGGGCTGCTGCTCGCCGAGGACACGGTGCCGTACGCGCTCGGCAGCAGGCCGCGCTACGTGCTCGACAAGATCGAGCGACACGGACTCCGTCAGCTCACCTATCCGCTCCGGTCCGACCTGCG
>JAIRTY010000354.1 GCA_031254715.1 Nocardiopsaceae bacterium
CACCTGGCCGCCGTCGATGATGTTGATCCGGCCGTTCGGCGTCGGCGCGATCCTGATCCTGCGCGGCGCCGCGCTCCACGTCATCCGGCGCCACCGCGGCAAGCGGGCCGCCGCCGGCTAGCCGAGCAGGCGGGCGGCCTCGGTGGCCCAGTAGCTGAGGATGATGCTCGCGCCGGCCCGGCGGATCGAGGTCAGCGTCTCGGCGATCACGCGCTCCCGCTCCAGCCAGCCGTTCGCCACCGCCGCTTCTGCCATCGCGTACTCGCCGCTGACCTGGTAAGCGGCTACCGGCACCGGCACGGCGGCGGCCGCGGCGCTGACCACGTCCAGGTACGGCAGCGCGGGCTTGACCATGACGATGTCGGCGCCCTCGTCCAGGTCGAGCATGATCTCCCGGAGCGCGTCCCCGGCGCTGGGATCAGCCTGGTAGGCGGCGCGGTCGCCGAACTGCGGCGCGCCCTCGGCCGCTTCCCGGAACGGGCCGTAGAAGGCCGAGGCGTACTTCATCGCGTACGCGCAGATCACGGTGTCGTGGTAACCCGCCCGGTCGAGCGCCGACCTGATCGCCCCGACCTGGCCGTCCATCATGCCGCTCGGCGCGACCATGTCCGCCCCGGCCGCGGCCTGCGCGACCGCGATCGCCGCATACCGTTCCAGGGTGGCATCGTTGTCCACGCCGCCAGCCGGGGTGAGTACCCCGCAGTGGCCGTGGTCGGTGTACTCGCACAGGCACAGGTCGGCCATGACCGCCAGCGCGTCGCCCGTCTCCGCGGTCACCACGCCCAGCGCGGCCTGGATGATCCCGGCCGGGTCGTCGGCGGCGGACCCGCGCCCGTCCTTCGCGGCCGGGATGCCGAACAGGATCACCCCGCCGACTCCTGCCTGAGCCGCCTCGGCCACCGCCTTGCGCAGGCTGTCCAGGGTGTGCTGAACCACGCCGGGCATCGCGCCGACCGGCTGCGGCTGGCCGATCCCTTCCTTCACGAACAGCGGCAGCACCAGGTCCGAGGGGGTGACCGTGGTCTGGGCCGCCAGCCGCCGCAACGCCGCCGTCCGCCGCAGCCGGCGCGGCCTGGCGGCCGGGAATCCTGCCATAGCTCCCTCCGTCACCGAAGCCGGCGGCGGCCTCCGCGCCGCCGCTCGCTGGGCTTGCGCAGCGGCTCGCCTGCTGCCAGCGCCGCGTCCCGCAGCCCGGCGCCGTACTCGGCAAGCGCGTCCACCAGCGCGGTCGCCGACGCCCTGGGGGCGGTCACGTCCACCCGCAGCCCGTACTCGGCGGCGGTCTTCGCGGTCTGGGGCCCGATCACGGCGATCACCGTCACCGCGTGCGGCTTGCCGGCGATGCCGATCAGGTTGCGCACGGTGGAGGAGGAGGTGAACAGGACCGCATCGAAGCCGCCGCCCTTGATCGCCTCCCGCACCGGTGCCGGCGGGGGCGCGGCCCGCACCGTCCGGTACGCGGTGACGTCCTCGGCCTCCCAGCCCAGCTCGGTCAGCCGCGCCACCAGCTGCTCGGTGGCGATGTCGGCGCGCGGCAGCAGCACCCGGTTGATCGGGTCGAGCACGTCGTCATAGGGCGGCCAGGCGGACGCCAGGCCCTCGGCGGACTGCTCGCCGTCGGGCGTCAGGTCCGGGTTGATCCCGAAGGCGCGCAGCGCGGCTGAGGTCTGCTCGCCCACCGCTGCCACCTTGACCCCGGCGAACGCCCGCGCGTCCAGGCCGTACTCCTCGAGCTTCTCCCGCACCGCGCGGACCGCGTTGACCGAGGTGAATCCCACCCATTGGTACCGCCCGGTGACCAGGCCCTTGACCGCGCGCTCCATCTGCTGCGGGGTACGGGGCGGCTCCACCGCGATGGTGGGCACCTCCGCTGGCACCGCGCCGTAGCACTGCAGCCGCTCACTCACCGCGGCGGCCTGCTCCTTGGTGCGCGGGACCAGCACCCGCCACCCGAACAGCGGCTTGGACTCGAACCAGGCCAGGTCCTTGCGGGCAGCGCTGTCGCCGACCACGGCCACCGCCGGGCCGGTGGCCGCCAGCGGGCTCACCCCGGCCGTCTTGAGATCGGCGGCGGCCGTCCCCAGCGCCCCGGTCACGGTCTGCTGGTCGGTGGTGGTGCCGTTCCAGGTGATAGCGAACGGGGTGGTGTCCGGCCAGCCCGCTGCGATCAGCATCTTGGCCAGGTCCACCGGGGCCGTCTCGGCGCCAGGCACCACGAGCGTGCCGGGTGCCTGCGGGTCCCGCGACACCCGGCTGACCTCCGACGCGTGCACGATCCGCACGCTGCCTACCCGGTCCGAGGTGAGCGCGATCCCCGCGTAGGCGGGCACGGCGGTCGCGGTCGGCACGCCGGGCACGATCTCGAACGGGACCCTGGCCTTGGCTCAGGCCGCCGCCGCGCTGGCGGCACCGCCGAACAGCAGCGGATCGCCCTCGCACAGCTGCACCACGACCTGCCCTGCCTTCGCCGCCTTCGCCAGCGCCGCCGGCTCCTGCTCCGGGTCGTCGGGGCCCGCCACGGTGGCACCCTCGCGGACCAGATGCGCGAGCCGCCCGGTCAGCTGCGGCGGCCCTGCCACCAGATCCGCGCGCCCCAGCAGCTCGGCGGCCCGGCGCGTGAGCAGGCTCTCGTCGCCGGGGCCGGCGCCGACGAAGGCGACAAGGCCGTATTTGCCCGGCTTGGCGTGACCCGGAGCAGGCTTTTTGGCGGTCGGACTCACTAGGCATCATCCCCGTTGATGTCTGCGGCAGAGATGTTCATGTACCCAGCGGCGCCCCTTCGCAGCAGTTCAGCGGCCACATCGCGGCCAAGCTGGCCGGCCTGCGCCGGCGGGCCGCTGGCGCTCGCCCGCACCGCGGGCTGGCCGTCGCCGCCAGCGGCAACGGCCGTCAGGTGGAGTGTGCCCGTTCCGGCGGCGTAGGCGCCAACCGGCGCGCTGCAGCCTGCCATGAGCGCGGCGAGCACGGCCCGCTCCGCGGTGACAGCGGCCCGGGTGGCCGGGTCGTCGATCCGGGCGAGCAGCGCGACCAGGTCATCCCGGCTGGTGAGGCATTCCACTGCGAGCGCGCCCTGGCCGGGCGCTGGCAGCATGTCGGTGGGGTCGAAGACCTCGGTGACGGCGTCCAGCCGGCCGATCCTGGCCAGCCCCGCGTAGGCGAGCAGCACCGCGTCGAGCTCCCCGGACTCCATCTTGGCCAGCCGGGTGCCGGCGTTGCCCCGGACCGGGACCGGGTGCACGTCCGGCCGCAGCAGCCGGACCTGGGCGGCGCGCCGCGGCGCGCCGGTGCCGATCCTGGCCCCGGATGGCAGGTCCGCCAGCTTGGCGCCGTCCCGGGCGGCCAGCGCGTCCCGCGGATCGTCCCGGGCCGGGACGGCGGCCAGGGTGACCCCGGGCAGCTCGCGGACGGGCAGGTCCTTGAGGGAATGGACGGCGAGGTCGGTCTCGCCGGCGGGCCGGCTCCCACGCAGCGCGCTCACGAAAACGCCGGTCCCGCCGATCTGCGCCAGGTCCGCCCGGGTGACGTCCCCGAACGAGCTGAGGCCCACCAGCTCCGCCTCGGCCCCGGCGCGCTCGGCGAGCAGCCGGGCCACCTGCCCGGACTGGGCCATGGCCATCGGGCTCTTGCGGGTGCCCAGCCGCAGCGGCCCGCTCATTGCCCCTCCTCCCGTCCGGGTGCGCCGTCCAGCGCCGCGGGATCCACCAGCCCGGTATCCGCCCGGGTGACGGCATCGATCGCCTGCGGATCCAGGTCGAACAGCACCCGCAGGGCGGCCTCGTAGGAGTCGCCGCCGGGCGAGCCGGCCAGTTCCTTGACCCGGACGGTGGGGGCGTGCAGGAGCTTGTCCACCACCCGCCGCATCGCCCGGCCGATCTCGTCGTGCTCCCTGGCGTCCAGCGAGCCGAGCTTGCCGTCCAGCCGCGCCAGCTCGGCCGTCACCACGTCGGCGGCCTTGGCGCGCAGCGCCACCACGGTCGGCGCCACCCTGGCGGCCTGGGTGGCGGAGGTCCAGGCGGTGAACTCCTCGGTGACGATGGCCCGGACGGCCGCCACCTCGCTGCCGTGCACGGCACCGAGCGCGGTCCCGGCCTCGCCCAGCGTTTCCAGGCCCACCAGGACCAGGCCCGGCAGGCCCGCCGCGGCGGGATCCACGTCCCGCGGCAGCGCCAGGTCGAGCAGGGTCAGCGGGCCGGCAGCCGTGCTGCCGGGGCCGGTCGTGGCCCCGCGCTGCGCCTGCGCCTGCGCCGCCATCTCGGCGGTGATCACCAGGCCCGTGGCGCCGGTGCAGGAGATCACCAGGTCGGCGGCGGCCAGGGCCGGCACCAGGTCATGCAGGTCGGCCACGCTGCCGGAGACGGAGGCCGCGAGCCGGCGGGCCCGGTCCCTGGTGCGGTTCGCCACGCTGATGTGGGCGGCACCCATCCTGGCGGTGGTGGCGACCGCGAGCGAGCTCATCGAGCCCGCCCCCAGCACCAGCACCCGCAGGCCCGCCAGCAGCCCGGCGGGGTCAGCGGCGGCTGGCGGCCGGGCGCTGGACACCGCGAGCTGGATGCCGACGTTCACCAGGTTCGCGCCGGCCCGGCCGATCCCGGTCTCTGCCTGCGCGCGCTTGGCCGCGCGCAGCGCCAGCGCGCCCACGTCACGGAGCAGGCGGCTGAGCGTCCCCTGGTCCCGGGCGAGCGCCAGCGCCCGCCGCACCTGCCCGAGGATCTGGCTCTCGCCCACCGCCATCGAGTCAAGACCGCTGGCCATGGTCAGCAGGTGCTGTACCGCCCGGTCCTCGTAGTGCACGTACAGGTGCGGGGTGAGGTCGGCCAGCGGAATGCCCGAGTAACGCGCCAGCAGGTCGGAGATGGCGGACAGGCCGCCGTGGAACTTACCGACCTCGGCGTAGACCTCCACCCGGTTGCAGCTCGACACCACGAACGTGCCAGCCACGTGCTCGGCCTGGTACACGTCGCGGAGCAGCTTGACCTGGGTGTCGCCGCTGACCACGGCGCGTTCCAGGGTGGTGACGGGCGCGCTGCGGTGGCTGAGGCCCACGACCAGGACGCTCATGACCCCGTCACCTGCGGCTGGGTGGCATTACCGGGAACGGCTGCCGGCACCACCCCGCCCGCCGTGGCGACGGCATCGCCGTTCTGGTCAGCTGGCCCGGCCCTCCGGTAGGACGGCCTGCCATCTTCGGAGACGCGCACCACCGACCTCCGCTGCGCGTGAAAAGCAAGAATCTGCAATTCGATGGACAGGTCGACCTTACGCACGTCCACACCTGCTGGCACGTTAAGCACCATAGGCGCAAAGTTGAGGATGCTGGTCACGTCGGCCGCGACCAGCCGGTCGCAGACGGCCTGCGCCGACGACGCCGGGGTGGCGATGACCCCGATCGACACCCGGTGCTGTGCCACCACCTGCTCGATCTGGTCGGCGCCCTGGATGATGTGCCCGGCCACCTCGGTGCCGATCACGGCCGCGTCGGAGTCGAGCACGGCGGCGATGCGGAAGCCGCGGGAGGCGAAGCCGCCGTAGTTCGCGAGCGCGCGGCCGAGATTGCCCGCTCCCACGATCACGACCGGCCAGTCCTGCGTCAGGCCGAGCTCGCGGGAGATCTGGTAGACGAGGTACTCGACGTCGTAACCCACCCCGCGGGTGCCGTAGGACCCGAGGTGGGACAGGTCCTTGCGGAGCTTGGCCGAATTGACCCCGGCCGCCGCCGCCAGTTCCTCGCTGGACACGGTGGCGATGCCCTGCTCGCCGCACGCGTAGAGGACCCGCAGGTAGACCGGCAGGCGCGCAATGGTCGCCTCCGGGATGCCCTGATTGCCGCGTGGTGGCGCTGGACGGCGGGACATGCGCAGAGCGCTCCTGGTGTCAACGCATGGGGGCGGAGCTCGGGGAGCACCGCCAGGGATCACTTGCCTTTCACGGTACGCCCTTGTGAACGTTTGCACAAAGTCGGGGCCGCAGGTGCAACCCGGCGGGCGGACCTAGCCGGCGGACGTCAGCGCGGCCCGCAGCCGCTCCTCGCTGACCCGCCAGTAGTCGTGCTGGATCCCGTTGATCAGCGTGACCGGGATCTGCTCCCCGTACTCGCGCAGGTCGCGCTCGGACCTGGTGATGTCGCGTTCCTCCCAGCTGACGCCCAGTTCGGCCGCGACCCGGACGATCACCTCGCGCGCTTGTTCGCACAAATGGCAGCCCGGCCGGCTGAGCAGGGTGATCACGGGCTGCCGCGGCAGGTCCCCGGCGCCGGCGGGCGCCATCACCGCCCGCTGCCACGCGACCAGAAGTCCCGGTCGTCGTTCTCGCAGGCGGGCGGGGGCGGAGGGGCCGACCGCGACCAGAAGCTGCCGTCGTTCTCGCCGGGCAGGGCGGCAGGGGCGGGCCGCGACCAGAAGCTCCGCTCGTCGTTCTCGCCGGCGGGCATCGTCACTGCCCGCTGCCGCGCGACCAGAAGTCCCGGTCGTCGTTCTCGCCAGCGGGCGGGGGCGGAGGGGCCGACCGCGACCAGAAGCCGCCGTCGTTCTCGCCGGGCGGGGACGGCCGGGGGGCGGCCTGCCGGGATGGAGCGGGGCGCGGCGGAGCAGGCGGGGGCGGAGCAGGACGCGG
Source organism: Nocardiopsaceae bacterium (assembly GCA_031254715.1). GTDB lineage: Bacteria > Actinomycetota > Actinomycetes > Streptosporangiales > Streptosporangiaceae > JAIRTY01. The sequence goes on from JAIRTY010000354.1 coordinate 6,610, forward strand.
CGGAGCAGGACGCGGCGAGCCGGATCGCGGCGAGCCGGACCGGGAGCCGCGCGCCGGGTACGCGGCCGTGGCGGGATACTCGGACAGGGCCGGGTACCCGTCCGGGCCGCGGTGCCCGTCCGAGCCGCGGTGCCCGTCCGGCACTGGCGGCCGCGCCGGGTCCGGCCCGCGACCTGGCGCCGGGCCGCGCCGGACGCCGGAGCCGTTCGCGGCCGGCGGCGCCGGGGTCAGCGGCGACACCTTCGCCTGCCGCACCCCGAGCTCGATCACGTTCGTCGCCAGCACGTAGGGCTTGCTCTGCTCCTCGAAGTTCCTGATGTAGGACTGCTGCGCGTGCTCGTTGAAGGCGTCCTGGTCCTGGTACACCTCGTAGAGGATCCGCTGCATGGGCGCGGACGGGACGCCGTGCATGACGTAGACCAGGGTGCCGGGCTCGCTGGAGCGCACCTTCTCCACGATCTGGCGGGCGAGCTGGTCGAACTCGTCGGTCCGGCCCTCCAGCAGGGTGTAGATCGCGATCTGACCGAACAGCCGCTCGGTGCCCTCGCCGCCGTCCCCGCCGAGGCCGGCGACCGCGGGCAGCATGGCATCAGCGGCCTCGCCGAGGCCGGCCGCCGCCGGCGCCAGGTCACCGAAGCCATCGCCGGGAGCGCCGTCCAGGCCGTCGTCGCCGTAGCTGCCGGGGCCGGCTTCCGCCAGCGCCCGCCCGGCGTCGGTGTCCTCCCACCGGAACCCGCCGGAGTCGCTGATGGCCCGGCCGAAGTCGGTGTCGGTCCGGTAGAAGCCGTAGTCGGTGTCGTTGTTGACCTCGTCGTACCTGTCCCCGCCGGGGTAGCCGGACGAGTAGTCCCCCGCCCCGTACCCGTAGCGGCCCTGGTCCTGGTACCCGCCGTAACCGGGGTCCCCGTACCGCTGGCCGTACCCGGTGTCCTCGTACCGCCGGTAGTCCTCATCTCCGGCCCGGGCCTGCAACGTCTCCAGCGACAGCTCGCTCCCCCGGGTGCCAGCGAACCAGGCACCGGCCGCGGCGAGCAGGCACACCACGGCGTAGGCCACGTTCGCTGGCAGGCTGAGCCGGAGCAGGTCGGTCAGCACCGCGGCGCCGCCGGCGGCGGCCGTTACTGGCACCGCCCGCCGCCATGCGGGCTCGGCCCGGCTGCGCGTCCACGCCACGATCACCGCAGCCGCGCTGGTGACCACGATGACGACGGCGAGCAGGAGCAGGACACCGTTCGGAATGAGCTGGTAATGCAGGGAAGCGGCCGGCCATGCGGTCGTGAACCGGGCGGCGCTCAGCGGGTCCGTGGCCATGATCACGCCGGTGACGACGCCGAGACCGCCGATCAGCAGCCGGCCGGCGAAACGGGCGCCCAGGCTCCGCCCGGTCAGCTCCGCCAGCCCCCACAACAGCGCCAGCGGGCCCAGCCACTGGGCGCCGAGCTGCACAGCCCGGAAGGAGCCGGGCCCGAAGCCGCTGCTGAACCCGAGCGCCTGCGCAACCAGCCCCAGCGTCAGCCCGGTCAGCGCACAGGCCCAGGCGAGCAGGTCGAGCCTGGGCAGCTGGATACACCGGCGCACCACACCGGCGGTGCCGGCCGCCGCGGCCAGCGTGGCGATTACAGCAGCCACGAACGTGATAGACATCCCCCTCTATGGTGCCTGACGTCCAGGGCTGCTGCACCCAGGTCGGTCCGCAGCGGGCCGGGCAGGCGCCGGTAAGCTGGCGGCGTGTGCGGGAACCGGGAACGGGATGAAGCCACGGCGACGTGAGCGCGCGGCCCGGGCCGGGCAGGCATCGGCCGCCGCCGCGGAAGTCGAGCACCTGCCGCCACCGGTCCCGGACCCGGCTGCGGGCGCGTTCTTCGACGTGGACAACACGCTCATGCGGGGGGCCTCGCTCTACTACTTCGCGCGCGGGCTGGCCGCACGCAAGCTGTTCGGCCCGCGGGACCTGGCCCGGATGATGTGGGGGCAGATGTCTTTCCGGGTCCGCGGGGCCGAGAACGCCATCCACATAGACGCGGCCAGGGAGGCGGCGCTCGCGTTCGTGACCGGCCACGAGGTGGCCGAGATCGTGGCGCTGGGCGAGGAGATCTACGACGAGACCATGGCCGACCGGATCTGGGAGGGTACCCGCGAGCTGGCGCAGCGCCACCTCGACTCCGGGCAGCGGGTCTGGCTGGTGACCGCCACCCCGGTCGAGCTTGCCAGTATCATCGCGCGGCGGCTCGGGTTCACCGGCGCGCTGGGCACGGTCGCTGAGTCGGTGGACGGCGTGTACACCGGGCGGCTGATGGGCGGCCT
>JAIRTY010000383.1 GCA_031254715.1 Nocardiopsaceae bacterium
CACGCCGCCGGACCGGCTCCATGTCTCGGTACAGACCCTGGGCGAGATCGAGCAGGGAATCGCAGGAATTCACGGCCGGGGAGACCGGCACCAGGCCTCCGCCCCCGAGCGCTGGCTCCGGGATGTGGAGACCGGGTTCGAGGACCGGGTCCTCCCGGTCACTCTCCCGGTCGCCGCTGCCTGGGGCCATCAGCAGTATGCGCAGCCCCTCCCGGTGATCGACGCACTCATCGCGGCAACGGCGCGAGTGCATGGCATGACCGTGGTCACCCGCAATGCCAAGGACTTTGAGCAGGCCGGTGTCGAGGCCCTCAACCCGTTCGCTGAGTAAGCCGCCTAGGGAAGAAGCCCTGCGGCGGACCGGTATCTGCCCAGCTAGCCGAATAGGCCGAGATGGGGTAGGAGTTGCTGCGCGGCTTCGGTGAGTTCTTGCGCCAGCCCGATCGCTGAGTCCGCGTCCGCCTTGGTCAGCGGCGCGGTGATAATCCGTGGATACTCGATGTCGTTCCGCTGCCGCCGCAGCGCGCCGAACTGGCTGAACTTGCCACTGAACTGCTCTCGGACGGCAACTTCCACGGCGTAGTGGCCGCCGCGCGTGGTAGGGCGCAGCCCCTGCTGCGTGAGCAAGGCCGTACAGGCGAATCGCGCCGCGTCGTAGGCGAGCGTGAAGGAACTGTCTGGATCGATATCCGCAGCGGATGCCGCGGTGGTCAGCGTGCGGCGTGCTTTAGACAGCCACGGCCCGCCGTCTGCGGCAGCACCAGTCACCCTTTCCAGCTCGCCATCGGCGATGAGCTGCCCGACGCTTGCCTGACCACGCTGCCAGCGGCTCATGCCGGCGATCCGTCCACTTCGGCCCGGTGGTCCAGGACTATCTCGTATGGCCGGGACACAATTTCCTGGATGAACGGCTCGGTCGGGCGAGCCCACTGCTCCGGTGCGCAGACGGTCGGGTTGACAGGCCGGCCCAGGCGCGCCTCGGCACGCTGCGCCGCGTCATACATCGCGATCCGGTCCGGAGCTCCGACCACGAGCACGTCGATATCGTTGGGCGGCAAGCCACGCTGGCCGTGATATCGGGCCGCCCACGACCCGAAGATCACCACAAGTTCCACGTTCTGCAGCACGGCGAACTCATCGGCGACGACCACATGCGGTCCGTAAGTGAGCGTAATCAGTTCGGTCAGCGGTGGCACCAGCCGCGACCGGGTATCCGGCTGGATCAGTCGCGACCGGCCGACAACTTCTGTGGTGACGATCCCGGCTTCGGCCAGCCGTTGCACCTCCTTGCTGACCGTCGCCTGCGGGATGGATAGCCGCCGCACCAGGTCGGCGACCGTGTACCTGTTCTCCGGATGGAGCAGCAGCATGGTGAGAAGGTCGGCCTGGTGCCGTGACCGCAAAATGGGCAGCAGCCGCGGCGCGTCACTACGCATAGCGTGATCATATCATCGGTATATGGAATCTTTTCCCTGAGCTTGCCGCTGGACCCGCCCCCCGGCGATGACATCTATCGCGTGGAACCTGGCCCGGATCACCGAGCAGGTGGCCGCCCGGTCCAGATAGCCCCTGGGCACAGGGTTCTTACCTGCGCCGCAGCAAGCACCGTTCCGACGTGACCTCCGGTGGCTCGCGCCCGACGGCTCAGGCGCGGTCTCCCAGGGCGGTGATGTGCTCGGGCAGGCGCTCGTTGTCGCCGTACATGAAGTGGTTGCGCATGTTCTCGGAGAAGCGGCTGGCCTGGGTCACGCGCCCGACTGCCTCGGCGGCCTGTCGCACGAGCATGGGGGAGGCGCCGCAGCAGACACCGAGGTAGCTCACGCCCAGCTGGTGTGCGTTACTGGCGAACGCGCCGATCTCGTAGCGGTTGGCGTACAACGGATCGAGCGCTGTCGGGAACGTCCGGCCATGCGGGGAGGGCACGCGAGCCTGGTTGTCGGTCAGGTTGAAGAACGTCGGCTCCTCGGGCGTGGTCCGGTAGGGGATCGGCAGCGCCCCGACGTGGCACGAGACAGCCTCACGGATCTTGTGGAGCCACGGCAGCATGGTGTCCGGGCCCCGGAAGCAGTTCATGCCGACGACGTCAGCTCCTGCCTGTTCCAGCTGCTGGCAGGTCTCGACGATCCCGATCCCGTCGGCCATCTCGTTCATGGCCATCGGTGCGATGGTGAGGACGACTGGCAATCCGCTCGACTTCGCCACCTCGAGGGCCGCGAGCGCCTCACCCGCGTAGTAGAAGGTCTCGCCAATAATCAGGTTGGCTCCTTCCTCGACCGCCCAGCCGACCATCTCGGTGAACATGCCGCGGACCTCGTCCTGTCGCGTGGCGTCTGCCGGGTCCCAGATGTTGGTGTTGGAGATATTGCCCGCCATGAGGTCGCCGGGCCGTGCGCCGGCCACCTCCCGGGCGATCTGGAGTGCCGCGCGGTTGAGCGGCTCAAGCAGATCCTCCTTGCCGATGACGCGCATCTTCTCCCGGTGGCCGTTGTAGGTGAACGCTTCCACGATGTCGGAACCGGCCCGCTGGTAGTCGGTGTGCAGGGCACGCAACGCCTCGGGGAACTCCAGGGCGACCTCGGGGACGAACTCGCCAGCGCTGAGGTAGCCGCGACGTTCGAGCTCGAACAGGAAACCCTCGGCGCAGATCACCGGCCCGGCGTCGAGTCGTGCGGTCAGGTTCGCGCTGCCATTCATAGTCGTATCCTCTCGTGGCACCGATAGGTCAGCAGAGGGTGGTCGCCTAGAGATCAGCCTCCCAGTCCGTACGCTTACAGTTGTGCCTCAGCCTCGGCCCAGCGCACCTGGGCTGCGCGCCCAGGCCGTGGACCGGGCAGGGCAGTCACTCATCACAGACGCGAGGGCGGCAAACACATCCCGGCAAGCCACGACTGCCCGCCTGGCCGCAGACCAGAACGCCGCCCGACTGGCTAGCCAAGCGTTCCCCCGCAGGCGTGCTGTACGCAGTCAGGGATCCTCAGCCGACGTGGCCTCGTCCGCGAAAGCCGACAATCGCCGGGCCGCATATGGGGGAACCTGGCGGTGACTACTCTTGTCAGCTGTCACTGAACCAGCTGCGGGCTGTTCAAAGGGAACCTCGAGCCGTTGACCGGGACTGCGGTGGCCGGTTGCCTTGATCTGACGCGCGACACTGGGAACGGGCGGGGTGTTCCTGGCCGCAGTCCAGGAAGACGACCCCGCGCCGGCACCTGTTCGGCCAGTGCGTCGGGGCTATCGGCATCGCGCCCCATGATGGGGACGATCGTCTCCCGATGAGTGGCCAGCGAGAGGCGGCGAGGGATGTCTACGGCAGCGCATGACTTACTGGACCTCGACTTCTGGTCGCGTCCCATGGCCGACCGACATGCTGAGTTCGCGCGGCTACGGGCCGCACGGGAACCGGCGTTCTACCCCTACGGGGAAGCCGCCAGCGGTTTGACCGGCTTCTACGCGCTGACCCGCTACGACGAAGTCATCGAGGCCAGCAGGAACCCCGCCGCCTTCAGCTCCGAACCAAGCTCGACCAGCCTCGATGACCCCCCACCCGCCACGGCCAAGCTCCTCGGGTCCATGATCAGTCTCGATGACCCGCGGCACGCCCGCCTGCGCCGGATCGTGTCTCGCGCCTTCACTCCGCGAATGATCAAGAAGGCGGAGGACCAGGTCGCGGTGATTGCCGAACGGCTGGTCCGTGCGCTGGCGGAGAGCGGCTCCGGTGACTTCGTCACTGATGTCGCGATGCCGATGCCGTTGCAGATCATCTGTTCGATGATGGGTGTCCCGGAGTCGGAGTACGCGGCGGTGATCGACGCGACCAACTCGATTCTGGCCGTCGGCGACCCTGGATTCCGTTCATCCGACGGCCGCGACCGGGGCACCATCCTGGTGGAGAAGATAGGTTACCTGCACGGCCTGATGGACAAGCTCGCGCAGCAACGCCGAGCCGAGCCTGCCAACGACCTGGTCAGCGCACTCGTCCACGCCAACGTCGACGGCGACATGCTCAGCGACCGGGACCTCGGGCGGTTCTTCACCCTGCTCGTCGTCGCGGGGAACGAGACCACGAGAAACGCCATCTCACACGCTCTAGCGCTCTTCACCGAGCACCCCGGCCAACGGGCACTGCTGCTGGAAGACCTCGGCGGGCGCCTGCCCGGCGCTGTGGAAGAGATCATCCGTTACGCCTCGCCGGTAACCTGGATGCGCCGCAACGTCACCCGCGACGTGGAACTCGGCCGTCACACCTATCAAGCCGGCGACCGCGTCGTGCTCTACTACGTCTCCGCCAACCGCGATGAAACCGTCTTCGCGGCGCCCGACCGTTTCGACATCACCCGCTCCCCGAATCCGCACGTCGGCTTTGGCGGCCC
>JAIRTY010000451.1 GCA_031254715.1 Nocardiopsaceae bacterium
CTGGCCGTCCGCGGCCTGGGCTTCCTCCACCCCATCACCGGCGTGCAGTTGGGACTCGGACACGATCACTACTCTCCGCTCTTCCTGGCGACGCCGACACCGGCCGCACGGCCGGTCCGGCCCCCCAACGGTTGCCTCGGCGTAACCGCCAGTATCAAGATTTCACCCGGCGGCGCAGCCTCGGCCGATAACGCCTCGCGCGGCCCGTGCCGTCACTGGCGCGGCCTGTTACAGCGGCCCGTGCGGGCCCGTTCGCCCCCTCAGCCGAAGGCGGCGAACACCAGCTTGGTGAACCCGAAATCCAGGCCCGTCACGATCGCGGTCATCACCACCACAAACACCAGCGCCACGATCGTGTACGTACGCAGTTCCCGGCGGGTCGGCCAGATTACCTTCTTCAGTTCGGCGACAACCTGGCGGACAAAGACCGCGGGAGTGGTGCGGCCGCCCCCGCCCGGCTGCCCGGACCGGACGCGGCCCCGCGCTGACTGGCCACGCGTCTGAGTCGCCATGTTCTCACCTTCGACGTAACTGGCCGGAGCCGACGGCCCGCGGCAGTCGCGGACCGCATTCGCAGGGCAGGAGGGACTCGAACCCCCAACCACCGGTTTTGGAGACCGGGACTCTAGCCAATTGAGCTACTGCCCTCCGGCTGACGGCCTGGCCTGCCACCGGCGGGCCCTGCCTTCACCCGCTGGCAGCCGTCACGCGGACGACGCGCGCCTTCCGGACACGCCTCAACTACGCGGCGATCCGCCAGCAGTCTGATGCAGTGTACGTTGCCAGCCGCCCCGGCGTCGAACCACAGCGCGAGTACCCGGCGAGTAGTGCCACGATGGTGACATGACCTCTGCCCACCGACGCATCTCCGCGCGAGTATCCGCTATCACCGGGTCGGCCACGCTGGCCGTGGACGCCAAGGCCAAGGCCCTGCGGGCGGCCGGGCGGCCGGTGATCGGGTTCGGCGCGGGCGAGCCTGACTTCCCGACCCCGGAGTACATCGTCGAGGCTGCCCAGCGCGCCTGCGCTGAGCCCCGTTACCACAAGTACTCGCCCACCGCCGGGCTGCCCGGGCTGCGGGAGGCGGTCGCCGCCAAGACCGCGCGCGACTCCGGCTACCAGGTGGGCGCCGACCATGTGATGATCACCAACGGCGGCAAGCAGGCCGTGTACGAGGCGTTCGCGACCCTGCTCGACCCGGGCGACGAGGTGCTGCTGCCCGCCCCGTTCTGGACCACCTATCCGGAGGCGATCGCGCTGGCCGGCGGCGTACCGGTACCCGTTATGACAGACGAACGGTCTGGTTACCTGGCATCCGTTGCTGACCTGGAGGCTGCCTGCACCCAGCGGACCAAGATGCTGCTGTTCGTATCGCCGTCCAACCCGACCGGCGCGGTGTACCCGCCGGAACAGGTCGCCGGGATCGGCCGGTGGGCCGCCGAGCGGGGCCTGTGGGTAGTGACCGACGAGATCTACGAGCACCTGGTCTACGGCGGCGCCAGGTTCGCGTCCATCCCGGTCGCGGCGCCGGAGATCGCCGACCGGTGCGTGGTGCTGAACGGCGTGGCCAAGACCTACGCGATGACCGGCTGGCGGGTCGGATGGATGATCGGCCCGCCCGATGTGATCAAGGCCGCGACCAACCTCCAGTCCCACTCGACCTCCAACGTCTGCAACGTGGCCCAGGCGGCGGCGCTGGCCGCGGTCACCGGCGACCTGTCGGCGGTGGAGCGGATGCGGGCGGCCTTCGACCGGCGGCGGCGGGCCATGACGACGCTGCTGAACGAGATCCCCGGCGTGGTCTGCCCGCTGCCCGAGGGCGCGTTCTACTGCTACCCGTCGGTCAAGCAGGTGCTCGGCAAGCACATCGGCGCGGCCGTCCCTGCGACCAGCGCGGAGCTGGCGGAGGTCATCCTCGACCAGGCGGACGTGGCCGTGGTGCCGGGCGAGGCGTTCGGCACGCCGGGTTACTTCCGGCTGTCCTGCGCGCTGGGCGACGGCGACCTGGAAGAGGGCGTCACCCGGATGGGCAAGCTGCTGGCGCAGGCCAAGTAGGGTGGCCCGGCCGCTGGCCGCGCTGCCGAAGGCGCACCTGCACCTTCACTTCACCGGCGCGATGCGGCACGCCACGCTGGTGGACCTGGCCAGCCGGCGCGGGATCCACCTGCCGGAGGCCCTCATGTCGGCCTGGCCGCCGCGGCTGTCAGCGACCGACGAGCGGGGCTGGTTCCGGTTCCAGCGGCTGTACGACATCGCGCGGTCGGTCATCAGCGGCCCGGACGACATCTACCGGCTGCTGGCCGAGACGGCCGAGGACGAGCGGGCCGAGGGCTCCGGCTGGCTGGAGATCCAGATCGACCCGTCCGGCTATGCGGCGCAGTTGGGCGGCCTGACGCCCATGGCCGAGCTGGTGCTGGACGCGGCCCGGGCCGCCGCGGCGGCGGCCGGGATCGGCATCGGCGTCATCGTGGCCGCCAACCGCACCCGGCACCCGCTGGACGCCCGCACGCTGGCCCGGCTGGCCGCCCAGTACGCGGGCCGGGGCGTGACCGGGTTCGGGCTCAGCAACGACGAGCGGCGCAGCCACGCCAGCGAGTTCGCTGGCGCGTTCCGGATCGCGGACCGGGCCGGCCTGTTGCTGGCCCCGCACGGCGGCGAGCTGACCGGTCCCGAGAGCGTCCGGGCCTGCCTGGACGCGCTGCATGCCGGCCGGATCGGACATGGCGTCGCCGCCGCCGGCGACGCCGGGCTGACCCGGCGGCTGGCGGCAGCGGCCGTCACGCTGGAGGTGTGCCCCGCCTCCAACGTCGCGCTGGGCGTGGCCAGGCAGCCCGCCGAGGTGCCGCTGCGGCGGCTGCTGGACGCCGGGGTGCCGGTGGCGCTCGGCGCCGACGACCCGCTGCTGTTCGGCTCCCGGCTGGTGGCCCAGTACGAGATCGCCCGGCACGTCCACGGCCTGACCGATCCCGAGCTCGCCGAGGTGGCGCGGATGTCGGTACGCGGCTCGGCCGCCCCGCCGGCGACCAGTTCCTCGCTGCTGGCCGGCATCGACGCCTGGCTGGCCGCCGCCCGTACGCCGCGCCAGCCAACCGCAAGGCAGCGAACCAGGAGTACCGGG
>JAIRTY010000518.1 GCA_031254715.1 Nocardiopsaceae bacterium
CGAACGCCCTCGGCCGCACCGGCACCGCCCCCGGGACGGCCGTTCCGGCGCTCCCCGGGCACTGTCACCGCATCCCGTGAGGCGGCCCAGCCTCCCCAGGCATGGCTCGTTCTGGCCCGGTGCCGTGGCGTGCCGCTAGGCGTTCGTCCGTAACGGCGGGCACCAGCTACGGCGACGTTACGGGCCCTGCCCGCCCAGCCAGCTACGGCCAAGCCGCCAGCCAGCGGCACGGCGCGGCACTGGGCCCCCGCCAGCGGCAGGCACGGCGCAGCACGGGCGCCCCTGCCAGCAGTAGGCACGGCGCAGCACGGGCGCCCCCGCCGGCGGCAGGCACGGCGCGGCACTGGGCCCCCAGCCAGGGGCCGGGGGCGGTGCGGCTATGTGCCCCGGCGGCGGCCGGGGGTGCTGTGGCTCGGGCGGAGTGCTAGCCGAGCGGGTTGGGGAGGCGGCCGGAATCGAGGCCGCCGTTATCGTTCAGGAATGCCTGGATGTCGTCCTCGCTGTAGCGGCGGTGCCCGCCAAGGGTCCGGATGGCGTGGAGCTTCCCCTGCTGAGCCCAGCGGGTGACGGTCTTCGGGTCGACGCGGAAGAGCGCGGCGACTTCGGATGGCGTGAGCAGGCGGCTCTCCGGTCGGGTTTTCGACCTCATGCTGAGGATGTCCTTTCACGACTTGTTGTTACCTCGAAACGGAGAGTAACTGACGCCGGGCGCCATAAGGGACGGCGGGGCATCGGAGAACTCTCCTCCCCCGAGGGCTCGGCCAAGGACGCCCGGGCCGGGCGCAGCCGGTTCACCCGCGCTGGCCTGGGCTTATTAGGTAGGACGTGATACGCCGCGTGGAGGTTTACTTGCTATCCGTAACTGGTCCGTTTCAGCACGTCATCGACGTCCCTCGATCGGCGCCGTCCTACCTCAGGTCGCCGTTGGTCATGCCGGCCGGCGCCTCCGGCAGGGCGATCAAGCCCATTTCCGCGGCGGTGGTCAGCAGCGGGTGCCTGGGCACCACGCGGACGGTGTACCCGAACGGCCCGGGCCTGCCGAGCTCGGCCCCGCCGGCGTAGCGGGCGATCCCGCCGTCGGCGGGCGGCAGGTCCAGCTTCAGCGGCCATACCGCCGGGGCGATGATCTCGTCGTCATCGTCCACCCGGCCGCACACGACCTCGACCGAGACGTCGTCCGGCGACAGCTCGCCGAGGGCGACGCTGGCCCGCACCTCCAGGCTGCTGCCCGGCCCCCGGCTGCCGTCGTCGGCCTCGACGTGCTCGATCCGCACCCCGTGCCAGGCCAGCGACACCCGGCGCTTCCAGGCGGCCAGCTCCCTGGCCGGCTCATAGCCAGGCTGACCCGGCCCGGCCGGTGCGCCCGCCAGGGCGCGGGAAGCCTGCGCCGCCGGGAGGTACAGGCCGGCCACGTAGTCACGGACCATCCGGGATGCCTGCACCCGGGGGCCGAGCCCGGCGAAGGTGTGCGCGATCATCTCCAGCCACCGCAGCGGCAGCCCGCCGGACCGGCTGTCGTAGAACAGCGGCGCCACCGTCAGCTCCAGCATCTCGTACAGGGCCGCCGACTCCAGGTCGTCCCGCCGGTCGGGGTCGACCACCCCGTCAGCGGACGGGACCGCCCAGCCGTTCTCGCCGTCGAACCACTCGTCCCACCAGCCGTCCCTGACTGACAGGTTCAGGCCCCCGTTGAGCGCCGCCTTCATCCCGGAGGTGCCGCACGCCTCCAGCGGCCGGAGCGGGTTGTTCAGCCACACGTCGCACCCCTGCACGAGGGCGCGTCCCAGCGCGATGTCGTAGTCGGGCAGGAACACGATCCGGTGCCGCACCCGCGGGTCGTCGGCGAACCGCACCATCTGCTGGATGAGCCGCTTGCCGCCGTCGTCGGCCGGGTGCGCCTTGCCGGCGATGAGGATCTGCACCGGCCGCTCCGGGTCGGTCAGCAGCGCCACCAGCCGCTCCGGATCGCGCAGCATCAGGGTGAGCCGCTTGTAGGAGGGCACCCGGCGGGCGAAGCCGATCGTCAGCACGTCCTCGTCCAGCGCGTCGGCGATCCAGGTCAGCTCGGCCTCACTGGCCCCGCGCTGCCGCCAGGAGGCCAGCAGCCGGTCCCTGGCGACCCGCACCAGGCGCGCCCGCAACTGCCGCCGGGCCTCCCAGATCCGGTCCGGGGCGGCAGCCGCGATCCGCTCCCACACGTGCCCGTCCGCGGGCAGCTCAGCGGTCCCCCGCCGCTCCGGCGCCGCGCCGTCCGGCCGGGCGCCGACCGCCCCGTCCGCCCCGTTGCCGGCCTGCCAGGCACCGCCCGCCAGCGCCAGGATCTCCGGCGCCACCCAGGTGTCAGCGTGGACGCCGTTGGTGATCGCGCCGATCGGCACCTCGCTGGTGTCGAACCCGGGCCACAAGCCGGCGAACATCTGCCTGCTGACCTCGCCGTGCAGGCGGCTGACGCCGTTGACCCGCTGCGCCAGCCGCATGCCCATCACGGCCATGTTGAACACTTCCGGGTCGCCGCCCGGATAGGTCTCCGCCCCCAGCGCCAGCACCCGGTCGGCCGGCAGCGCCGGGTCGGCCGCTGGCCCGGTGAAGTGACGCTCGATCAGGCTGCGGGGGAACCGGTCGATCCCGGCCGGCACCGGGGTGTGGGTGGTGAACACCGTGCCGGCCCGGCAGACCTCGATCGCGTCGGCGAAGCCGAGGCCCTTGGCCGCGTACTCGCGGATCCGCTCCAGCCCCAGGAACCCTGCATGTCCCTCGTTGGTGTGGAACACCTCCGGCTCCGGGTGCCCGGTCAGCGAGCAGAACGCCCGCACCGCCCGCACCCCGCCCACGCCGAGCAGCAGTTCCTGCCGCAGCCGGTGATCGCTGCCGCCGCCGTAGAGCCGGTCGGTCACCTCCCGCAGCGCGGGATCGTTCTCCTCCACGTAGGAATCGAGCAGCAGCAGCGGCACCCGGCCCACCTGGGCCAGCCAGATCTGCGCGGCCAGCACGGCGCCCTCGGCCAGGGTCACGGCGACCCGGAGCGGCGCGCCGTCCGGTTCCCGCAGCAGGGTGAGCGGCAGGCCGTTCGGGTCGCCGGCCGGGTACCGTTCCAGCTGCCAGCCCTCGGGGGACAGGGACTGGGTGAAGTACCCGTGCCGGTACAGCAGGCCGACCCCGATCAGCGGCACGCCCAGGTCGCTGGCGGCCTTCAGGTGATCTCCGGCCAGGATGCCGAGCCCGCCCGAGTACTGCGGGAGGGCGGCGTCGATCCCGTATTCCGGCGAGAAGTACGCGATCGCCGCCGGTGCTTCGCCGGCCGCCGCGGCAGGCTCGCCCGCCTGGTACCAGCGCGGGCCCGACAGGTACTCGTGCAGGGCCGCCGACTCGCTGCCGAGCCTGCCGAGGAAATCCTGGTCCGCCGCCAGCTGGGCCAGGTGCCCGGGCTGCACCTCACCGAGCAGCGCGCTGGGGTCGCGGGCAAGCTCCTCCCGGTCCTGCGGGTCCATCGCGGCGAACAGGTCCCGCGTGCCCGCATGCCATGACCAGCGAAGATTCAGCATCAGCTCGCCGAGCGGGGCCAGCGGGTCCGGCAGCGTGGCTCGGATCGTGAAACGGCGGATCGCTCTCACGCAGAGCGACACTAGCCTCCCACCGGCACCATCGCGAACAGCCCTCCGGGTGGAGTCCGCTTGTGCCGGGATGTCCGGGCGGGGCCCGCGGGCCCCCGGCCGGGCCGGCGGTTACCGTTGGCTAGTGATCGGACGCATTCCCATCCTGGACGTGCAGCCCGGCCTTGACTGCGGCCGCCGCCCGGCCAAGGCCGTCAGCGGCGAGACTTTCGAGGTCAGCGCCACCGTGTTCCGCGAGGGACACGAGCGGATGGGCGCCGGCGTGGTCCTCACCGACCCCGCCGGACGGCGGCAGCCGCTGGTCACCATGCACGAGCTCGCTCCCGGCACCGACCGGTACGGCGCCGAAGTGACGGTCACCGCCGAGGGCCGGTGGTACTTCCTCGTGGAGGCCTGGGGCGACCCGATCGCCCACTGGCGCCGCGACGCGGGCATCAAGGTGCCCCGCGCGCAGGACGTCGAGCTGATGCTGACCGAAGGCGCGATCTTGTTCGACCGGGCCGCCCGGGCACTCCGCCCCGGCAACGGCGACACCGCCACACCGGACGAGGTGCGGGCCGCCCGCTCGGCGCTGGCGGCGGTGGCGGCCAGGCTGCGCGACCCCGCCATCCCGCCCTGGGACCGGCTGGCCGCCGCCTCCGCCCCGGAGGTGACCGCCGTGCTGGCGCGGTGGCCGTTGCGGGAGCTTGTCACCCGGTCTGCCCGCTACCCGGTGGTGGTGCAGCGCCAGCGGGCGCTCTACGGCGCGTGGTATGAGTTCTTTCCCCGGTCCGAAGGGGTGCAGATCGATCCCATGGGCCGCCGCGAGCCGGTGAGCGGGACGCTGCGGACGGCGGCCCGGCGGCTGCCGGACATCGCCGCCATGGGCTTCGACGTGGTCTACCTGCCGCCCGTCCACCCGATCGGCACCACCCACCGCAAGGGCCGCAACAACACGCTCGAGGCCAGGCCGGGGGACCCCGGCTCGCCGTGGGCGATCGGGTCAGCCGATGGCGGCCACGACGCCATCCACCCCGACCTCGGCACGTTCGACGACTTCGACGCGTTCGTGGCCAGCGCCCGCGCCGACGGCCTGGAGGTGGCGCTGGACCTGGCACTGCAGGCGTCCCCGGACCACCCGTGGGTGAAGGAGCACCCCGAGTGGTTCACCATCCGGGCCGACGGCCAGATCGCCTACGCGGAGAACCCGCCCAAGAAGTACCAGGAC
>JAIRTY010000814.1 GCA_031254715.1 Nocardiopsaceae bacterium
GGTGCTGTACGTCGGGGACGAGGCCGAGAAGCAGGCGCTGCTGCTCGGAGAGCCGGAGAGGTTCTTCACCACGCCCGCCTACGATGGCTGGCCGCTGGTGCTGCTGCGGCTGGCGGAGGTGGACGCGGCCCGGCTGGCGGAGCTGGTCACCGACGCGTGGCGGATGCGTGCCCCGGCCGCGCTCGCCGGCGAGCCCGGCGCTGGCCCTGGCCAGGATCCACGGTCGTTGTTAGCGTCAGGGGCGCTATGAGCGAGCGAGAACTCCTCGTGCGCGGGACCCGGGTCCGGATACTGACCGCCGGCTCCGGCGACCCGCTGGTGTACCTGCACGGGGCCGGTGACCTCGGGGAGTGGACCCCGGCACTGTCCGCCCTGGCCGAGCACCACGCCGTGGTCCGGCCCGACCATCCCGGGTTCAGCAGCAGTGACGACTGCCCTGACATCGACAGCGTGCACGACCTTGCCTTCTTCTATCTTGACCTGCTGGATGAGCTGGGCCTGGACCGGGTCACCCTGCTCGGGAGCTCGCTGGGCGGCTGGCTGGCAGCCGATATCGCCACCATCGAGCCGTCCCGGGTGAGCAAGCTGATCCTGGTCAGCGCGGCCGGTCTCCGGGCAGCCGAGCCGGTTCCCGACATGTTCGTGCTCAGCGCGGCTGAACTGGCTGAGCTGATCCACCACGCGCCGGATGCCCGGGCGGCGGCCGTGGCCGAGGCACAGCAGCGAGCCGACGATCCGGCCGCGTTCGGGCGGTACCTGCGCAACCGCGCCGCCACCGCCCATCTCGCCTGGAATCCTTACCTGCACGACCCGAAGCTGCCCCGTCGGCTGCACCGGGTCACCGCGCCGGTGCTGATCATGTGGGGCCGGCAGGACCGGCTGCTGCCCGCCAGCCTCGCCCGCCAGTGGTCCGAGCTGCTGCCGGGCGCGCGGCTGGAGATCATCGACGACGCCGGCCACCTGCCGCTGACGGAGCAGACCGGCGCCGCCGTGGCCGCCGTTCAGGCCTTCTGCGAGGACGGGGAGCGCTGATCCGGTGCAGTTCTTCGGCTTCCACCTGATGCCCTATCCGTATCTGCCTGACGAGCACCGGCGGAGCCGGGACTCAACCTGGGTCACGCTCAGCAACCGGCACTTCGATCCGGCCCGGGGCCACCAGCTGTACCAGCGCTACCTGGCCGAGCTCGTGCGCTACGACCAGGCCGGGTTCGACGGCATCTGCGTCAACGAGCACCACCAGACCGGGTACGGCCTGATGCCGTCCCCCAACGTGGTGGCGGGGCTGCTGGTCCCGCAGACCCGGGGGAAGATCGCCATCCTCGGCAATGCCGTCTCGCTGCGGGACCATCCGCTGCGGGTGGCCGAGGAAGTCGCGATGCTGGACGTGATCTCCGGCGGCCGGATCATCTCCGGCTTCGTGCGCGGCATCGGCGCCGAGTACCACACGTTCGGACTTGATCCCACCCAGTCCCGGGAGCGCTTCCATGAGGCGCACGACCTGATCGTCCGGGCCTGGACCGAGCCCGGGCCGTTCGAATGGTACGGACGGCATTACAAGCTGCGGTACGTCAATCCCTGGCCGCGCCCGCTGCAGCAGCCGCACCCGCCGATCTGGAGCCCGTCGCAGGGCAGCGCCGAGACCGTGGACTGGGCGGCCCGCAACCGGTACACCTACCTGCAGACGTTCAGCGACCTCGGCACCATCGGCCGGGCATTCAGCGAGTTCAGGGAGGCCGCGCAGCGGCACGGCTACACCTCTTCGCCCTCGCAGCTTGGCTGGTCGGTGCCTGTGTACGTGGCCGGCACCGACACCGAGGCCCGCCGCGAAGCCCGCGTCCACCTGGACTACCTGTTCAACACGCTGCTGCGGATGCCCAGGGACATATTCTTCCCGCCCGGCTACCTGACCCTGCGGTCCGCGCCGCGGGTGATGGGCGCCAAGCGGGGCCTGGGGGCGGGCCCGGTGGACCCGGACGACCTGCTTGAACGCGGCTTCGCCCTGGCAGGCTCGCCCGGCACGGTCCGGGAGCAGATCGACAGGTATGCCAGCGAGCTGGGGTTCGGCATCTTCAGCGGCGTGTTCCAGTTCGGCAGCCTCGGCCACGAGGAGTTCGAACGGAGCGTGCAGCTGTTCGCCAGCGACGTGATGCCCGCGCTCCGCGGCGCCGCCACGACCCTGCCGGGGTGACTGCCGGTGCGACTGGCGCTCTTCGATGATTACCGGCTCGGGGTTGTCGCCGGCGACCAGATCACCGACGTGACCGGGGCACTGCCGGGGCACGACCCGGACCCGCTGACCGCGGGCTGGTGGCGGGGACTGTGCCGCGACTTCCCGGCCCTGAGCCCCCGTCTGCAGGCGGCGGCCGCCGCCGAGACGCCGGTGCCGGTGGCATCGGTCCGGCTGCGGGCCCCGGCCCTGGCGCCGTCCAAGATCATCGCTTGCGCCAGCAACTACCGTGACCACGTGACGGAGATGCACGAGGTGCAGCAGCGGACGCTGGGGCGGGCCGTGGACTGGATGATGAGGTTCGACATCTTCCTGAAGGCGCCGTCGGCGATCAGCGGGCCGGCCGACCCGGTCCTGCTGCCGCCGGTGGTCCTGGCCGCCGGAGCGGAGATCCACCACGAGTCCGAGCTGGTGGTCGTCATCGGCGCCGGCGGCAAGGACATCGCGCCGGAGGCCGCGCTGGCCAGCGTCCTCGGCTACACGATCGGGCTCGACATCACCGTGCGGGGCGCTGCCGACCGGTCCCGGCGCAAGAGTTACGACACGTTCGCGCCGCTCGGGCCGTGGCTCACCACCGCGGACGAGGCCGGCGACCCGGCCGCCCTGGAGATCGACCTCATCAGGAACGGCGACGATCACCGCCAGCACGTGATGACCCGCGACCTGATCACCCCGGTGCCCGCCATCGTGTCCTACGCGTCGCAGGTGATGACCCTGCTGCCGGGCGACCTGATCTTCACCGGCGCCCCGGCCGGGGTGGGCCCGATCAGCCCGGGTGATGTGCTTGAAACCCGGATCAGCCGGCTCGGCTCGATGACCATCAGGGTGCGATGACACCCGTCCGTCCGGAGGAGGAGCCCGGTGGCAGCGAAGGCGGCAGCGGACAGCGCGTTCGGTGACGCAGCGGCGGAGCTGGTCGCGACGCTCGCCGACGAAGGGGCCGGGCATATCTTCATCAACCCCGGCACCGACACCGCGCCGGTGCAGGAGGCGCTGGCCGGCGCGCGGAAGAACGCGTCGCCGCACCCCCGGGCGGTGCTGTGCAGCCACGAGTTCGTGGCGCTGTCGTCGGCCATGGGCCATTACTTCGTCACCGGCACCCCGCAGGCGGTCATGGTGCACGTCGACGCGGGGACGCTGAACCTGGGCGGGGCCCTGCACAACGCGCAGCGCAACCGGGTGCCAGCGGTGATCTTCGCCGGCCGCACCCCCTACAGCGTCTCGCCGGAGGTTCCCGGGCACCGGGACGCGGCGATTCACTGGCAGCAGGAGCAGCTCGACCAGCAGGCGGTCGTGCGCGCGTTCGGGAAGTGGACGATGGAGGTGCCGCGGGGACGGGAGCTCGGCCCGATCGTCCGGCGGGCCTACCAGGTGGCCCAGTCCGACCCGCGCGGGCTGGCCTACGTCATGCTGCCGCGGGAGGCGCTGATGGAGCCGGGCAGCGGCGGCCTGGCCCGCCGGCTCCGGACGCCGCGGCCGGCGGTGCCCGATCCCGCCGCGCTGGCGGAGGCGGCCGGGTGCCTGGCCGGCGCGGACCGCCCGATCGTGGTCACCGACCGGGCCGGGGCCCGGCCCGGGACGGTCGCCGCCCTGACCGGCCTGGCCGAGTTGCTCGGCTGCCCGGTGATCGACCACCGGGACCGGGTCAGCTTCCCGCACGGTCACCCGCTCTACGCCGGCGACGACACCACCGTGCTGGCGGAGGCCGACGTGGTGCTGCTGCTGGACTGCGAGGTGCCGTGGATCCCGGCGCAGGCGGCACCGCCAGCGTCGGCGACCGTCCTGCAGATCGACATCGACCCGGTCAAGGCCACGATGCCGACCTGGACCTACCCGGTGGACCTGGCCATCGCCGCCGACACCGCGATCGCCGTGCCGCTGCTCGCCGAGCAGCTGCGGGCGCTGGCCACCCCGGACCGGACCGGCAGGTGGCGGGCCCGGCGGCAGCAGGTCAGCCAGCGGCTGGCGGAGGTGCGCGGGCAGTGGCAGGCGCTGGCGGCCTCGGACGGGCCGGCCGCCGCGCCGGACGCGATGCTGGCCGCGCTCAGCCGGGCGCTGCCCCCGGACGCGATCGTGCTGGAAGAGACGGTCACGAACAAGGCGGCGATGATCCGCCAGCTCGACCGCGAGCCCGGCTGCTACTTCGGCACCGGGTCCCCGGCGCTGGGCTGGGCGGTCGGCGGCGCGATGGGGGTCAAGCTGGCCCGGCCGGCGGCGCCGGTGTTCGCGGTGTGCGGGGACGGCGCGTTCGGCTTCGGCGTGCCGACCGCCGCCCTCTGGTCGGCTCAGCACGCTGGTGCCCCGTTCACCGCCGTCATCTTGAACAACCAGGCCTACCGGGCGTCCAGGCTGCCGGTGCAGCGGCTGTACCCGGGCGGCGCCGCGGACGCCGAGGGCACGTTCCCCGAGACCGGCCTGGCCCCGGCGCCCAGCTACCCGGGCCTGGCCCGCGCCTACGGCGGCGGCGGCCGGGTGGTGGACAGCCCGGCCGAGATCGCCGCGGCGGTGGAGGAGTGCCTCGCGCTGCAGGCGGAGGGCCGGTGCGGGGTGATCGACATCCGGCTCCCCGCCGGCTGAGCGGGGCTGCGTGCCTCGCGTTGCAGGCGGAGGGCCGGTGCGGGGTGATCGACATCCGGCTCCCCCCCCGGCTGAGCGGGACCTGGCCGGACGGTGCGGTTCAGGCGGCCGCGCCGCCGTCGATGACCAGGTCATGGCCGACGGTGAACCCGGCCTCGGGGGAGGCGAGCCAGAGCACGGCGGCGGCGGCCTCGCCGACCGTCCCCGCCCGCCCGGCCGGCAGGGCATCGGCAAGCCGCTGGTCGCGCTCGGCCTCGGTCTCGCCGGGGAGCAGTGACATGGCCGTGTCGATGGGGCCGGGGCTGATCGCGTTGATGCGGATGCCGTCCGCGATGTATTCCCGCGCCGCCGCCCGGGTCAGGGCACTGACGGCGGCCTTGCTGGCGGCGTAGGCGGCCAGCATCGGCAGCCGCATGTGCGCGCCCAGGTTGGAGGCGGTGTTGATGATCACGCCGCCGCCGCTGGCGCGCATGTGGGCGATCTCGTGTTTCATCGTGAGGAACACGCCGGTCAGGTTCACAGCGAGCTGGCGGTCCCAGGCGGCCTGGTCCATGCCGGCCAGCGGGCCGGCAGCGATGATCCCCGCGTTGTTGAAGGCGACGTGCAGGCCGCCGTGGCGGCTGACGGTCATGCTGACGACGCGTTCGGCGTCAGCGGGCGAGGAGACGTCGGCGGCGACCGCGCTTGCCTGGCCGCCCCGGTCCCTGATCAGCCGCACGGTCTCAGCGAGAGGCCGGGGACGGCGGCCTGCGACCGCCACCGTCGCGCCCTCGGCGGCGAAGGCGATCGCGGTGGCGCGGCCGATGCCGGACCCGCCGCCGGTGATCAGAACAG
>JAIRTY010000098.1 GCA_031254715.1 Nocardiopsaceae bacterium
GGCATGAAGATCGTGGGCGACCTGTTCGGCGCCGGGAAGATGTTCCTGCCGCAGGTGGTGAAGTCCGCGCGGGTGATGAAACGCGCCGTCAAGTATCTCGAGCCTTTCATGGAAGCGGAGAAGGCGCAGGCGCGGCGGGGCAACGGCACAGTAGTGCTGGCCACCGTCAAGGGTGACGTCCACGACATCGGCAAGAACATCGTCGGCGTCGTGCTGGGCTGCAACAACTACCAGGTCATCGACCTCGGCGTCATGGTCCCGGGCGAAAAGATCCTGGACACCGCCGCCGCCGAAGACGCCGACATCATCGGCCTGTCCGGCTTGATCACTCCATCACTGGACGAGATGGTGAACGTCGCGGCTGAGATGGAGCGCCGCGGCATCACCCAGCCACTGCTGATCGGCGGCGCCACCACCTCCCGCCAGCACACCGCGGTCCGCATCGCCCCGGCCTACAGTCGCTCGACAGTGCATGTCCTGGACGCCTCCCGCGTCGTCGGTGTCGTGCAGAGCCTGCTCGACCCGGTCCGCGCCGCCGAGCTCAACGAGGCCAACCGCGCCGAACAGCAGCGGCTCCGCGACCAGCACGAATCCCGCCGTAGCCAGCCACTGCTCTCGCTCGGCGCTGCCCGCCGTAACGGCGAGCAGATCTCCTTCGACGAGACAACGAGCCCGGCGTTCACCGGAATCCGCCCGGTCGCCCCCTCTCTGCCCGAACTCCGCGCGATGATCGACTGGCAGTTCTTCTTTCTCGCCTGGGAGCTGAAGGGGAAATACCCGGCGATACTTGGCAACCCAGATGCGAGAGAGCTGTTTAACGACGCGAACATGCTGCTCGATGAGATCCTTGGCGAAGGATGGCTCACCGCGCGCGGGGGATACGGGTTCTGGCCTGCTCGTTCCGATGCCGACGACATCGTGGTCGAGCCCGCGAGCGGACGGTCCCTCAGGCTGCCTATGCTCCGGCAGCAGACCGCCAAGCCGGAAGGCCGCCCCAACCGCTGCCTCGCCGACTACATCGCGCCTTCCGGTGACCACATCGGCGGATTCGCAGTCGCCATCCAGGGCGCCGACGACCTCGCGAAGCGGTACGAGGCTGACAACGACGATTACAACGCGATCATGGTCAAGGCGCTGGCGGACCGCCTCGCCGAGGCATTCGCCGAGCACACGCACCTGCGAGCGCGCCGCGACTGGTACGAGCCGGACGGCGAGGTCTCGATCGAGGACCTCCATGCGGAGCGCTTCCGCGGCATCCGCCCGGCCTTCGGGTATCCGGCGGCACCGGATCATAGCCTGAAGCAGGAACTGTTCGGCATGCTGGGTGCACGTGACTTCGGGCTGAGCCTGACCGAGTCATTCGCGATGACCCCCGCGTCGAGCGTCAGCGGCCTGCTGTTCGCGCACCCCGCCGCCCGCTACTTCACCGTCGGCCGCATCGCCAGGGACCAGGCAGCGGACTACGCGCGCCGACGCGGCGCCGATCTCAAGGTGACGGAACACTGGCTCCGCCCGAACCTCGCCTATGAACCGGAGCAGGCCTGAGCGAGGAGCGCACCGACGGCACCTGACTTCTTCCTGTGCCGGCACGCTGGCCTTTCATTGGCGCTGGGTGAGCCGGACGTAGGCGGCGGCGAGGGTGAGGATGACGGCGGCGGCGGCTGGGCCGCGGATCCCCGATAGGCCTTGCCGGCCAGATCCAGCCAGCACAGCTGCAGTTATCAGCACTGCGCTCAGACTGACCGGACACACCCTTCGCGTACTACGTGCTAGAAAACGTCCTGTTCGAACATCGCCAGGCGGATATCCAAAGCGGCCGTGAAATGGCTGGTCGCCAACTCGGCTGCGCCGTCAGCATCACGGCCGCGGATAGCATCCAGCATCTGGCGGTGTTCTTCCAGCGAACTCTCCCGCCGGCCTGGAGCCGTCAAAGTCGTGGCGGGATAGCGGCTGAGGTGCAGCGACAGCCGCTCGAGCAGGTCGACGAGGGGCTCGCTGTGACTTGCCGCCCATACCGCGCGATGAAACTCCTGATTGCGTTTCTGCTGCTCACTCGGGTCGGAGCGGCCGGTCGCCTTTTCCCACGCGTTCAAGGCATGTTCCAGCCGGAGCAGATCGACCCTGGTGTGTCTTTCCGCGGCAGTGCGCGATGCCAGCGCCTCGAGCACCACGCGCACCTCGTAGATGTCGAAGATCTCCTCGGGAGACCGGGCCTTCACGACGTAGCCGCGATCGCTCCGCTGGATGAGGCCATCCTGCTCGAGCCGGGTCAATGCTTCCCGGACGGGCGTCCGGCTGACCCCGCACCACTCTGCTAGCTGAACCTCAACGAGCGGCGATCCCGGTTCGAACGTGCCATCCAGGATTCCTGCCTTCAGCATCTCGTAAGGGTTCGCACGCAGGGCCGGGCGCCGCACGCCCGGTGGAGCGGCAGGCCGCGCCTTCGGCGCAGGCTTACCTTGCGCTACAGCCGCGGCCTTCCCGGACGGAGTGCGCTTCGCTGCCATCGTTGCTCCTCCCATTGGCGACTCCCCCTGCAACGCAGGCAGCAAGGGCGTATCCGATTGTATGCGCTTGGGCTCACTACCGGCGCCCGCACATGCACGCGCCCGGTGGCAGCCGGTCACATTATTCATGCGGAGATGGCGGCCGGGAGGCAATAGCCGCGAGGGCGGGATCGTGTCGCAACGGCCTGCGCCGCCATGGTTAGGGCCGATGGCCGGCGTGCCGCCCCGCGTTGGTGCCGGCGATGCGCCCGAAGACCGCGCCGGCGGTGAGGCCCGACCCGCCCGGATAGTTGAAGTAGAACAGCCCGCCGATCAGTTCCCCGCACGCGTACAGGCCCGGAATCGGGGTGGTGTCGAGTTCGACGACTTCGGCCTCTGTGGAGATGCGCAGGCCGCCGAAGGTGAAGGTGACCCCGCAGGTGACGCCGTATGCCTCGAACGGCGGCTCCTCGATCGTATTTGCCCAGTTGGTCTTGTCGATATCGAGACCGACCGTCCGCCGCCCGTCTTTGACGTTCGGGTTGAATGGCGTCTCCTGGCGCACCGCGGCGTTGTAGGTCTCGATTGTCTTCAGGAAGCCTTCGCGGTCCACTCCCTCGGCCTGCAGCCGGTCGGCCAGCTGGGAAATGGAGTCTGCCTTGATTACCGTCACCTCGCGGATGCGGTATTCATCGCGCAGCAGAGGCGTCAGCTTCGAGTCGAAGATCTGGTAGGCGAACTGTCCGGGCTGGAAGAGGATGACGCGGCCGTACTTGGCGTAGGTGTAGTTACGGAAGTCGGCTCCTTCGTCGACGAAGCGCCGCCCCGCCGCATTCACCATGATGCCGAACGGGTAACTGTGTTTCTGGAAACCGTCACCGACGGCCAGCACACCGAACTCGGGCGCATTGCGATCCCAGCCGACGGCGTGGCACCCCGACCAGTTCCCGGCCGGGCTGGCGCCGATCTCCAGCGCCATCGCGATGCCGTCGCCCTGGTTGTACCGTGACCCGCGCACCTTCGCCAGGTCCCAGCCCGGGCCCAGGTAGCGGGTGCGCCACTCGCTGTTCGCCTCAAACCCGCCCGCGGCCAGCACCACCGACTTCGCGGGCAGGAAGTGCTCCTCGCCGCGGCGGCGGACCCTGACCCCCTCGATGCCCGATTCGCCGCGCGCCAGGCCGATCGCGCGGGTCTCGTGCACCACCGTGATCTGCTCCCGGCGCGCCGCGGCCAGCAGCGACTCGACCAGGCCGCGGCCGCCTCCCCAGCTCTCCACGGTCAGCCCGCCCCAGAAGGTGAACTTGCCGTCCAGCTTGAACGCCTGCCGCCCGTAGATCGGCAGGAACCGCACGCCTTTGGCCCTCATCCACCGCAACGTCGGGTAGCTGCGGGTGACCAGCAGCTCCACCAGATCCGGGTCACTGCGGTGCTCGCTCACCCGCGCCATGTCGTCATAGAACTGCTCGGCCCGGTAGCTCCCGAAGTCGGTCTCGGCGATCTGCTGCTCACTGAGGTCGGGCATCAGCCCGCGCAGATCCTCCACCCCGTCGTAGACCACCCGCATCGAGCCCGCCGTGAACGCCGTGTTCCCGCCCTGCTCCGCCACCGGCGCCGCTTCCAGGACCGTGACCGACGCTCCCTGCTCGCGCGCGGCCAGAGCGGCGCACAGGCCCGCGTTTCCCGCACCGACGACGATGACATCGACCGGGGTGTGATCCATGAACGGCTCCAGACGTCTTACTGGTCAGTGGTGGCTGATCGTGATCAGGCGCTCTTCGGTCATCTCCCTGGCGGCATACAACGGGCCCTCCCGGCCATGACCGGATTGCTTGACCCCGCCGTACGGCATGAGGTCGACCCGGGAGGACGAGGTCTCGTTGATGTGCACGCCGCCGAAGCGCAGGTTGCGGGCGGCCCACAGCGCGCGATCGAGGTCACGGGTGAAGACCCCGGCGGCCAGCCCGTACTCGGTCGCGTTCGCGTCGCGCACCGCGTCGGCCAGGTCAGTGAACGGCAGGATGCTCACGACGGGCCCGAAGACCTCGCGGCGTACCACGTCCATGTGGGGGGCAACGCCGACGAGCACGGTCGGGCGGACGACCGAACCCGCGCAGCCGCCGCCGGTCACCAGCGTCGCCCCGCCCTTCTCGGCGGCCGCGATCCAGCCGCTCACCCGCTCGGCCTCGCCCCGGCTGATGAGCGGTCCCACCAGAGCGCCCGGCTGGCGCGGATCACCGACCACGCGGCCTTCGAGATCCTCCGCCAGCGCGTCACCGAACCCGCCCGCGAGGTCGCGGTGAACGTACAACCGCTGAACGGACGTGCACACCTGGCCGGCCTTGCGGAAGGCGGCTGGCACGACCTTGGCCGCGACCTCGGCCACGTCGGCGTCGTCGCACACGATGGTGGTGGCAATGCTGCCGAGCTCGAGCTGGGTGGGCCGCAGGCCGGCGGCGCGCTGCACGGTCAGCCCGACTTCGGTCGATCCCGTGAACGTATAGAAACCGATCCGTTCGTCGGAGAGCAGCGCCTCCCCGGCCGTCGCGCCGCCGCCGTGCACGATCGCGAGCAGGCCGGCCGGCACGCCTGCGTCGAGCAGGATCTGGCCGAGGGCATTCGCGGTGAGCGGGGTGGCGTTGGCCGGCTTCAGCACGACGCCGTTGCCGGCCGCGAGCGCGGGGCCGAGCTTGTGCGCCACGGTGTTGAGCGGCGAGTTGAACGGCGTGATCGCGGCGACCACGCCGATCGGGAAGCGCAGCGTGAACCCGAGCCGGCCCGTGACGCCGGGCGCAGCCTCGAGCGGCACCATCTCACCGCTGAGCTGCTTGGCGGCCTCTCCCGACAGCAGCAGTGTCTGCTCGGCACGGCGTATCTCGCCCAGCGCGTCCGCTCGCGTGAAACCGGTGTCGGTGATGATGCACTCGACCAGCG
>JAIRTY010000367.1 GCA_031254715.1 Nocardiopsaceae bacterium
ATCCGGGCTGGTCGTGTACTTCGTCATCGCCCTGGCTGCCCACCTGCGGGCGCGCGACTTCCAGCTTGCCTGGGCGCTTGGCTATCTTTCACTCGCGGTGGCCGCGCTGGCCACCGGCGTGGCCTACCACGGCCCACTCGGATGAAGCACCGGCGGGCCTCGCGGGCCGGTGCGGCAGGATCCCGCCGGTTCAGCCTTGAGCTGGAGGCGGCGCTGGAGAAGGTGACCGACCGGTGGCCAGGCGGAGGTCCGGAGCGGGAGGTCACGCAGCCACAGCCGGAACGGGTCGGCCGGGGCGTACAGGCCTTTGACCCGGCGGCCCAGGCGCTGCTTCTTGAGCACCTCGGGGCGCAGCTCGTTCTCCCAGGCGGCCAGGGCAGCGGGGACGTCGCCGGCCTGGGCCAGGTGGGTGCCGAGGCGGTACGCGCCGCCGACGGCGAGGCTGGAGCCATAGCCGGCGAACAGGGTGACACACCAGGCGGCGTCGCCGACCAGGGCCACCCGGCCGGCGCTCCAGCGCGGAAGGACGATCTGGCTGATCGTGTCGAAGTACACCGACTCGGCGGTGGCCAGCCCCGCGAGAGCGTCCGGGGCGGCCCAGCCGAGGTCGCCGTAGACGCGGGGGAGCGCGGTGCGCGGGCCGTCGGCGAGGTCCCTGGCGACCTGCCGGGTGCGGTAGGCGAAGAACGCGGCGGCCTGGGCCTGACCGGAATGGTCGCTGCCGAGGCTGATGATGGCCAGGGTGCGGCCGGTGACGGTGAGCGTGGCGGTGACGCCCGCCGGTACGCGCTCCGGGCGCCGGTCCATCAGGTACGCGCCGGTCATGTGGCCGAGATCCAGGCGGTACCGCTGCTCGGGCCCGAAGACGAGCGCACGGGTGGCCGAGTGCAGGCCGTCGGCGCCGATGAGCAGGTCGGCGGTCTCGGTGGTGCCGTCGGAAAGGGTCGCTGTGACCTGCCCGCCGTCCTGCTCGACGCGGGTGAGGCTGGTACCGAACCGGATCTGCGTGTGGTCGCGGACGTGGCCGTACAGGACATGCTCGATGTCGCCGCGCATGAGGTTGAGAGCGCGGCCGCCGAGCATGGCGCGCACGGTCGGGCCGGGCACCGAGAACCGGGTACGGCCGTCGGGACGGATGTAGATCATCTCGTCCGGTGTGATGTGCCGGGCCGCCAGTTCCGGAAGGATGCCGAGCTGCTCGGCGGCGTCGTACCCGAGCCCGGCGAACGTGACGGCATATCCGCCGGTGCGGGGCGCTGGCGCGCGTTCGACGATGAGCGTGTCCCAGCCGATCCGGTGCAGCCGCAGCGCGGTGGCCAGTCCGGCGATGCCCGCTCCGACGATGACGGCCTTCCTGGTCATGGTCTTCCTTCCGGGCCGGTACGGGGGCTGGTGAGCCCGGTGGCGACGATGTCGATGAGCAGGTCGGCGATCTGCGGATAGTGCTCAGGAGCGCCGAGGCGGTCGGCGTGCAGCGGGAGGAGCAGGACGGCCTGGAGAACGCCGGTGAGCACGGCGGGGTCGGCCTCGACGAGGTCGCCGGCATGCCCGGCCAGGTACGCCGCCAGCGCGGTGGCGGGGTTGTCGGCCATGCCCGCGACCTGCTCGGGAGCGACCTTGCGAGCCACGGCGTCCATCTCCTGCGGGTGGGCGATGAGCCGCCGCCACAGCGGGTTGGAGCGGAACTCGGCCAATGTGGCGTGCAGGAAGCGGCGCAGCCCGTCGCGGGTATCGGCCCCGGCCAGCAGTGCCTCGTCGATGACCCGCCGCTTGACCTCTCCGGCCTGTCGCAGCATCAGCTCCAGGTACAGCGCCTCTTTGGAGTCGAAGAACAGGTAGAAGGTGCTCTTCGCGATCCCGGCCGGCGCGACCAGCTCCGCCAGGGACGTCTTCCGCAGCCCCTGCGCCGGGAACAGCCGCTGCCCGGAGGCGAGCAGCAGCCCGCTGATCCGGGCCTTCTCTTCGTCGGTGAACCCCGGTGGCATGGATCTATAAAAACATATTGGATATATGTTTTCAACTAGCGGCCGGTTGACCGTGTCCACTGTTTGGCTGACCCGAGCGGGACCGGACAGGCGACGCGCTGGCCAGGTGCCGTCGACGAGACTGGGTACGTGACCGCTGGAGCCGGTGATCGCCCGAGCAGCACGGCCAGGCCGCGCTGGTGCTCCCGGGCTGGATCGGCGCAGGATTGGTACTGTGCCTGACCACGTTCCGCTGGCAGAGCAGGCAGGACAGATGAGCCGCCTGCCGGAGCCGGCTGGCCCCGGGCCGGATGGGCAGCACGCGTGGGAAGTCGGCGAGCTGCGGTGGGACGCCTTTTACCTGCTCGTTTTCATCGCTGTCCTGGCGATCGTGCTGGTCTCCACGCCCGGTTCGAAGGCTGTGGCGGGCACGGCGATGGCTTTGCTGATCCCCTGGTACCTGCTGGTCGGGCGTCCGCTGTGGACCGGTGGCAAGGCGAGCCGGGCGCGCGCGGCGATCTACGTCGCCGGGCTGTTCGTGCTGTTCGGTGTCGCCCAGAGCCAGAATCCCGAGGTCTGGTTCCTGGCTTTCGCGCTCGCCCCCCAGTTCTTCAGCTTCCTTGACTCCCGCGTGGCGGTCGCGCTGGGCATCGGGCTGAACTTCTTCGCCGCGGCCCTGCTCGTGGCCCGGTATCCCAGCGCGAGCACGGCGGTCTCGGCGTTCGGCATCGCCGCGGCAGGCGGCGGCTTCTCGCTCTTCTACAGCGCCTGGGTGTCACGGATCATCCAGCAGAGCGCGGAACGCGCCGAGATCATCAACCAGCTGGAAGCAGCCAGGGCCGAGCTGGCGGCCGCGCAGCACGAAGCCGGGCGGCTGGCCGAGCGGCAGCGGCTCGCCGCCGACATCCACGACACGCTGGCGCAGGGCTTCACCAGCATCGTCATGCTGATCCAGGCGGCACAGGCCGGCCTGGCGGGCTCGCGTCCGCAGGCGGCCCGGCAGCTGGAGGTGGCCGCGCAGACCGCCAGGGAGAACCTGGCCGAGGCCCGGGCGCTGGTGGCCGGCCTGGCGCCGGCGGAACTCGACGGTGGCACGCTGCCGGACGCGCTGCGACGGCTCTCGCAGGCGCCGGGACTGGACGCGAGCTTCGCCCTGGCAGGTACCCCACGGCCGCTGCCGATGCCCACCGAGGTCGTGCTGCTGCGAGTGTGCCAGGAGGCGCTGGCCAACGTGCGCAAGCACGCCTGTGCGCAGTCGGCGGCCGTGCGGCTTGGCTACGATCCGGGCGCCATCCGGCTTGAGGTCAGCGACGACGGCGCCGGATTCGACCCGGCCGGGATCGGCGGCGGCTACGGCCTGCGCGGGATGCGGGCCCGGGTCGCTGAGGCGGGCGGCACGCTGACGGTGCACAGCGAGGCGGGTGCGGGTACCCGGGTCACCGCGCAGGTGCCGGCGTGACCGCCATCCACGTCCTGCTGGCCGACGACCACCCGGTCGTCCGCGAGGGCCTGCGCGGCATGCTGACCGCCGAGCCGGACATCGAGGTGGCAGGCGAGGCGGCCTCCGGCCCGGAGGCGGTCGCGCTCGCCGGGCGGCTGCGGCCGGACGTGGTCCTCATGGACCTGCGCATGCCGGGCGGGGACGGGGTGGAGGCCATCCGGCACCTCGCGGGGACCACGGTCGTCGTGCTGACCACCTACGACTCCGACGCCGACATCCTGCGCGCGGTTGAGGCCGGCGCGGCCGGCTACCTCCTGAAGGACACGTCACGATCGGTGCTCGCCGAGAGCATCCGGGCCGCGGCCAGAGGTGAGACCGTTCTCGCGCCCACGGTGGCCGGTCGCCTGCTCGGCCGCATGCGCACCGGGCCCGCGCCCCGGCCGGAGCGGCCCTCGACCCGGGAAAGCGAGGTCCTGGCGCTGGTCGCGAAGGGGCTGACGAACGCGGAAATCGGGCGGAGCCTCTACATCAGCGAGGCCACGGTGAAGACGCACCTGCTGCGCGCCTGCGTCAAGCTCGGCGTCTCCGGCCGGACCGCCGCGGTGACCAAGGCGATCGAGACCGGCGCCCTGCCCGCGCCCGGAGAGGCCAGCTAACCGGCGGGGAACCTGAGCTGGCCACAGAGAGAGCCGGGCACGTGGCCCGGCTCGTCCCAGTCTTCTTTGTGCAGGCTACGGCAGCTCAGTACCCGACATATGCGCCTCCGCCCCGCACGGCCTGCACGCCGGGAACGCTGTTGACGCTCCCGTAGCGGTCCACTGCATAGCGGAAGGCAGCGATGATGTCCGACACCGGGTTGAGCATGTTCCCGTGACCACGGAGCTTGTAGGTACGGAACGTGGGCGCGATGGTCTGCATCAGCCCCTGGCTCGGCGTCCCGGCCGCAGCGTTTGAGTCCCAGTTGTTGACCGCGCCGGGATTGTTGCCTGACTCATGCGCGGCGATGATCTTCACTGCGCCTTCCTCGCTGCGTCCCACGTGGTAGCCGGCGTGGCGCAGCACGTGCGCAGCGTTGCAGGTCCATCGGGAGATGTTCCAGCCACCGGGGCACGTGTGACTGTCATTCAGCGTGCGGGCGCCATGCCTAGCATTGTGGCTCGCGCTCACGTGCACGGTGGTATGAGCGACGGTGCGCGTTTTCAGGGCGCCGCTGGTATGTGTGGCGGCGTGCGCGAAGCTGGCCCCGGCGAAGGCCGCCAGGGCGAGCGCGAGCGCAGCCGCAGCTATCACCTGTCGTAGTAGATGACGAGTTGACACGGGGGGTTTCCTCGTTTCCCTACTCATTGACCCCTGGACAGGGAAATCCGTCTGCACGGTGCAGGGGTCAAACACCGCGCAGACGGGTGCTTGGTTAGTTCGCGTCAGGCAGTTGGTGCAGTCCGGCCTCAACGCGGCCAGCACGAACAAGCGCGATAGCGCGCAGGCTTAGGGGAACGACGTGCGCGCTGCTGTTTCCGCGGTCACGTCGCGAGTCGCGAGCGTGCTCGGGTAGATCGCCCCTTCGGGCAGGTCACGGACAGGGTTTTCGGGCGCCATCGCCCGGGATCAGAAAAGTCACCGCGCCGCTTGACCATGACGCGCTGCGCGAAAATTACCTGCCGCGCGCTGGCTCTACGCTAGCTGCGGCTTCAACACAG
>JAIRTY010000181.1 GCA_031254715.1 Nocardiopsaceae bacterium
CCCGTCGCCGGGCAGCACCGCCTGGCCGGGGCTGGCGACGGAGCCGGGCTGGCCGGCCGCCGCCTCCTCCACGATCGGGTTCTCCTGCACCTCGACCTGGAGGTTGAACAGATTGCCGACCGACTCCTCCTTGATGCCCTCCATCATGGTGGTGAACAGGTCATAGCCCTCGCGCTGGTACTCGATCAGCGGGTCGCGCTGGGCATAGCCGCGCAGCGCGATGCCCTCCCGCAGATAGTCCATCTCGTACAGGTGCTCGCGCCACTTGTGGTCCAGCACCGACAGCACGACCCGCCGCTCGAGCTCGCGCATGACCTCGGGCGTGAGCTCTTCCTCCCGGTGGTCGTAGGCGGCATGGGCGTCGTCCCGCACGAACTCGGTGATGAGCTCCTGGTCGAGCCCCGACCGCTCGCCGCCGGCTTCCTCGATGAGGTCGTTCACACGGATCGCCGGGTGATACAGGTCCCGGAACGCGCGCCACAACTGGTCGAGGTCCCACTCCTCGGGGAAGCCGTCCGAGGTCGCGCCCGTGACGTAGGCGGCGACCACCTCGTCGATCATGCTGCGGATCTGATCGTGCAGGTCGGCGCCTTCCAGCACCGTGCGGCGCTCGCCGTAGATGACCTGCCGCTGCCGGTTCAGCACGTCGTCGTACTTGAGCACGTCCTTGCGGATCTCGAAGTTCTGCTGCTCCACCTGCGTCTGCGCGGATCGGATCGAACGGGAGACGGCCTTCGACTCGATCGGCACCTCCGGTGGCGTCTTCAGCCACTCCATGAAGTGCGCGACCTTGTCGGCGTTGAACATCCGCATCAGGTCGTCTTCCAGTGACAGGTAGAACCGGGACTCGCCCGGGTCCCCCTGCCGCCCGGACCGGCCGCGGAGCTGGTTGTCGATGCGCCGGGACTCGTGCCGCTCGGTGCCGAGCACATACAGCCCGTCCAGCGACACGACTTCCTCGTGCTCCTCGGCGACCGCGCGCCGGGCCTTCTCCACCGCTTCTGGCCAGGCGGCCTCATAGTCCTCGGGCGTGTCAGCCGGGGACAGGCCGCGCCCGTGCAGCTCGACGTCGGCCAGGAACTCGGGGTTGCCGCCCAGCATGATGTCGGTCCCGCGGCCGGCCATGTTGGTGGCAACGGTGACCGCGCCCTTGCGGCCGGCCTGGGCGATGATCGCGGCCTCCCGCTCGTGGTACTTGGCGTTCAGCACCTCGTGCGGAATCCCCCGCTGCTTGAGCATCC
The DNA here is from genome assembly GCA_031254715.1 of Nocardiopsaceae bacterium. Lineage (GTDB taxonomy): Bacteria > Actinomycetota > Actinomycetes > Streptosporangiales > Streptosporangiaceae > JAIRTY01. The sequence continues at coordinate 1,242 of JAIRTY010000181.1, forward strand.
GGGAGAGGATCTCGGACTTCTCCACGCTGGTGGTGCCGACCAGCACCGGCTGGCCCTTGTGGTGCCGCTCCGAGATGTCCTCCACCACCGCCTCGAACTTGGCGAGCGCGGTCTGGTAGATGACGTCGGACTGATCGGCCCGGATCATCGGCATGTTGGTGGGAATCTGCACCACGCCGAGCTTGTACGTGTGGTGGAACTCGTTCGCCTCGGTCATGGCGGTGCCGGTCATCCCGGCCAGCTTGTCGTAGAGGCGGAAGTAGTTCTGCAGCGTGATCGTGGCCAGGGTCTGGTTCTCGTTCTGGATCGCCACGCTTTCCTTGGCCTCGATCGCCTGGTGCATGCCCTCGTTGTAGCGCCTGCCGTGCAGGATCCGGCCCGTGAACTCGTCCACGATCAGGACCTCGCCGTTCATGACGACGTAGTCCTTGTCCCGCTTGTAGAGCTCCTTCGCCTTGATCGCGTTGTTCAGGAAGCTGACCAGCGGGGTGTTGACGGGGTCGTACAGGTTGTCGATGCCGAGCGTGTCCTCGACCTTCTCCACGCCGGACTCGAGGATGCCGACGGTCTTCTTCTTCTCGTCGATCTCGTAGTCCGCGCCCTCGTCCTCCTCGTTCTCCGCCCGCCGCAGCCTGGGAGCGATCTTGGCGAACTCGGTGTACCAGCGGGCGCTCTGCTCGGCCGGGCCGCTGATGATCAGCGGGGTGCGCGCCTCGTCGATGAGGATCGAGTCAACCTCGTCCACGATCCCGAACGGGTGGCCCCGCTGGACGCATTCGTCCAGGCCCCAGGCCATGTTGTCGCGCAGGTAGTCGAAGCCGAATTCGTTGTTGGTGCCGTAGGTGATGTCGGCCGCGTACTGCTTGCGGCGCTCCTCCGGCGACATCTGGGACAGGATGACCCCGACCTCCAGGCCGAGGAACCGGTGGATGCGGCCCATCCACTCCGCGTCGCGCTTGGCCAGGTAGTCGTTGACCGTGACCACGTGCACGCCCTTGCCGGCCAGGGCGTTGAGATAGGCCGGCAGGGTGGCGGCCAGGGTCTTGCCTTCACCGGTCTTCATCTCGGCGATGTTCCCGCCGTGCATGGCGGCGCCGCCCATGATCTGCACGTCGAAGTGGCGCTGCCCGAGGGTGCGCTTAGCGGCCTCGCGGACCGCCGCGAACGCCTCAGGCAGCAGGTCGTCCAGGGTCTCGCCGGCTGCCAGCCGCTCCCGGAACTCGCCCGTCAGCACCCGGAGCTCGTCGTCGGTGAGGGCGGCGAAGTCTTCCTCAATGGAGTTGACCTGCTCGGCGACCCGCTTGAGCTGGCGCAGGACCTTCCCCTCGCCCATGCGGAGAACCCGGTCGATAATGACTGGCACTGCTCGCACTCCTCGCGGATCATTGCTGCTGTCTGATCGCGGCCACCTGGAGGGCAGGCCGTGGCGGCCGGGCAGCGGCCACCGGCACGTGCGCCGGCCCGGTCCTCACAAGTCATGGTAGGCGAGTCAGCCAGTGAAGCTAGCCTCCTGCGCCGGAAGGGCGGGGCCGGCGCCGGCCACCAGCCGCTCTCGGCCACAATAGGAGCGTCCCGTGCCGTT
>JAIRTY010000211.1 GCA_031254715.1 Nocardiopsaceae bacterium
TGTTCAACCATCGCGCCGACAATAACCATGTCGTGTTGACCACCATGATCGGTGGCATGACGCCCCCCGCGGCGGGCCCGGCCCGCAGCACCCGGACCGTGACCCCGTCGGCCGCCAGCGACTGGCTGGCGATCACCGTGGTGCCGCCGGCCCGGCGGGCGCCGTGGACGCCGTGGTCCGGGGTGAGCCGGGCCAGCCCGCCGGAGCCGTAGTGCCAGAGGCCGACCTCGGCCGGGTCCTGCCCGGACGCGGTGAACAGGACGCCGTCGTCGCCGGCGTCGGCGATGGCCCGCACCTGCAGCCCGGCGGGGGTGACGGGGGCGGCCGTGCCCGCCGCGTGCTCCTGCGCACTGGCGACCAGCAGCCGCTTGCTGCCGCCGGCGTCCGCTGTCCACGCGATCCTGCCGCCGCCCGCCAGCGCCGGGACCCCCGGCACCACATCGACCCAGCGGTCGTCGGTGTCCTCCCGCAGCACCGTCACCGCGTCCCGCCCGGGGTCCGCCGACAGCAGCCGCATCCGGCGCTGGTCGCGGCTTTGCACGACGATCAGCGGGTCGGTGTCTTCCCAGCTGACCGTCACCAGATAGGGGAACCCGCCGCGATCCCACGACACCGGCGAACGGGTGCCTTCCAGCCCGGCCAGCAGCAGCGATACGTCTGCGTTCGCGGTGCCAGCCGCCGGGTACCTGGCCGGGGACGGCGGCCGGTCCGGGTTGGCCGGGTCGGCGACAAACCAGGTGCGGACCGGCTTCTCGTCCACCCGGGCGACCAGCAGCGCGCTGCCGTCCGGCGCCCACCAGTAGCCGCGCATCCGGCCCATTTCCTCGGCGGCGATGAACTCCGCCAGCCCGAAGCTCACCCCCTCTTCCCCGTCCGGCCCGATGAGCTCGCGGTCCTCGCCGCTGCTCAGGTCGGTGACCCGCAGCGCGCCGTCGCAGGCGTAGGCGACCAGGGTCCCGGCCGGATCGGGGCGGGGATCGATGGCCGGGGACCGGGCTGGCAGCGGCTTAGGTTTGCCGCCTGGGCTCAGGTCCGTCACGTAGACCTGGCCGTTCAGCGCGAACGCGGCCATCGTCAGGGCGGTGTCGGTCGCGTACCCGACAATCCCGGCCGCCCTTTCCCTGGACCGTTCGCGGCGCGCCCGTTCCGCCGCTGGCACGTCGCCGTCTGCCCCGATGCCGGCCGGGTCGGCCGCCAGGTGCTCGGCCCCGGTGCTGACGTCCAGCACCCACAGGCAGGTCACCGGGTCGGTCCCGCCCTTGCTGCGGAGGAAGGCGACCCGGCTGCCGTCGGGCGAGATCTGGAACGAACGGGGCACTCCCAGGCTGAATCCCCGGGTCCGTGCCTGCTGGCGGGGAAAGCTATCAGTCACGGCAGTAGAGTCGCACGGATGATGGCCGAGCGCAGGCTGCTCCTGGTGCACGCGCACCCGGACGACGAGTCGATCGAGACCGGGGCGACCATGGCGCGGTACGCCGCCGAGGGAGCGGGGGTGACGCTCGTCACCTGCACGCTGGGGGAGCTGGGCGAGATCATCCCGCCGGAGCTGGCTCACCTGACCGCGGACGCTGGCGGCGGCCTCGGCGGGTACCGGATCGGCGAGCTGGCCGCGGCCTGCGCGGCACTGGGAGTGACCGACCAGCGGTTCCTGGGCGGGGCGGGCCGGTGGCACGATTCCGGGATGATGGGCGAGCCCGCCAACGATCAGCCGGGCGCCTTCTGGCGCGGCCCGCTGGAGGAGGCCGCCGCTGCGCTGGCCGCGGTGATACGGGAGGTGCAGCCGCAGGTCATGGTCAGCTACGACGCCGACGGCTACTACGGTCACCCCGATCACATCCAGGCGCACCGGGTGACCGGGCGGGCGCGGGAGCTCGCGGCCCCGCACTGGCAGGTCGCCAAGCTTTACGCCACGGCCATGCCCCGGTCCGTGCTGGCGGAGGTGACCAGGCTGGACGTGCCGGGCGCGCCGGCCAGGTTCCGCGCTGAGCCGTCCGCGCGCACGCTGCCGTCGGGCGTCCCTGACGAGCAGGTGAGCACCGAGATCGACGGCGCCGCCTACCTGCCAGCCAAGCTGGCCGCGATGGCGGCGCACGCCACTCAGGTCACTGTGGACGGCGAGTTCTTCGCGCTCGCCGATCAGGTTGGCCAGCGCGTTTGCGCCCGTGAGTACTACACGCTGCTCGCGGGACCACGCGGGCCAGGCACCGGACCGTTCGAAAGGGAAAACGATCTGTTCGCCGGGCTCTGAGCCGCCCCGCTCAGCTCAGGGCACAGCCGCTCGCGACGGCCAGGACCCACCGGACGTACCCTGCCGGATAGCCTGCTCTGCGTGGATGGCACGACGCAGGGCAGTGGGATGCTGCGAGCCGGCAGCACCTACCTGCTGCTGTTCCTGCTCGGCGTGCTAGAAGGGCTGATCGGGTGCTTTCAGTACAGTCGCAGCATTGGCGGGGTGCCAGCGGGAGCGCTGGCGTTCTGCGTGCTGGTCTTCGCGACCTGCCTGCTGGCCGGGATCGGGATGGGCTCGGCCCTGGCGGCCCTGACGGCCGCGGCCGGGTGGCTGCTGGCGTCGCTGGTGCTCACGCTTCCCACTGGCGGCGGGAGCGTGATCGTCGCGAACACCGCCGCTGGCCTGTGGTACGTCTACGGCGGCGCGGTATGCGCGGCCGCGGCGGTGATCGCGGTGGCGGCGTTCCGTGCCCGGCTCGCGGTGCGACGCGGCCCGGGCGCGTCCCGGTGAGCGGGTCGTCCCGGTGAGCGGCCACGGCCGGGCCCGCTGCTGGCAGCCGGGGGGAACGGCATGACAGGCCTGGACCGGGCCGCCTACCGGCGGGCAGCGGGCCGGTTCGCCTCCGGCATCATGGTGGTCTCCACCCGCCAGGCCGGGATCGACCACGCGATGACCGTGACCGCGTTCACCTCCGTGTCGCTGGACCCCGTGCTGGTGCTGTTCTGCGCCGAGAAGGTCGCCCGGTTCCATGACGCGGTGCTGGCCGCCGGTACCTGGGCGGCGTCGGTGCTGCGCGAGGATTCCGAGAAGGCGGCGCGCTGGCTGGCCACCAGGGGCCGGCCGCTGGCGGGCCAGCTGGACGCGTTCCGGCACCATCCGGGGCCGCTGACCGGCGCGCCCGTCCTGGACGACGCGCTGTCCGCGCTGGAATGCCGGACTACGGCCGTGCACGACGGCGGCGACCACAGCATCGTGGTGGGCGAGGTGCTCGGGGTCACCGAACCAAGCCCGGACGAGGACATGGGCCCGCTGCTGCACTTCAGCGGCCGGTACCGCCGGCTCCGGCCGGACGGCTAGCCGATCCCGGCTTGCCGATCCCCGCCTCGGCGGCCGGCTTGCCGATCCCTGCTAGCCGATCCCCGGGCCGGTGATGGCCTCCTCGATCCGGTCAAGCCCCCAGTCGAGGTCGTCCGGGCTGATGACCAGCGGTGGCGCGAGCCGGATGGCGGTGCCGTG
>JAIRTY010000379.1 GCA_031254715.1 Nocardiopsaceae bacterium
AGCGCCATCAGGGCCGCAAACCGGCAGCCTCGGCGGCGGCAGCAGGCAGGTCCGGCCTCCCGGCAGCTGATCGGCGGCCGGGGCAGGTCCCCCACCGCATCCTTACCGCAGCCAGCGAGAGCGGCTCCGGGCCTGGCAGGATGGCCGGGTGGGACCGCTGCTGCTGCTCGACTCCGCGTCACTGTACTTCCGTGCGTTCTACGGGGTCCCTGACACCCTGACCGCGCCGGACGGCACCCCGGTCAATGCGGTCCGCGGGCTGCTCGACATGATCACGCGGCTGGTCCGCGCCCGCGAGCCGGGGCAGCTCGTCGCCTGCTGGGACGTGAGCTGGCGGCCGGAGTTCCGGGTGGCGGCGATCCCCTCCTACAAGGCGCACCGGGTGGCGCCCGCCGGCGGGGAGGAGGTGCCCGCCGCGCTGGCCAGGCAGGTCCCGGTGATCGAGGAGATCCTGGCCGCGCTCGGGGTCGCCGTGGCCGGCGCCGAGGGATACGAGGCCGACGACGTGATCGGCACCCTGACCGCGCGGGCAGCCGGGCCGGTCGAGATCGCGACCGGCGACCGCGACCTGTTCCAGCTGGTGGACGACGACCGGCCGGTGCGGATCATCTACACCGCCCGCGGCCTCGCCAAGCTGGAGATCGTGGACGAGGCGGCGGTGACCGCGCGCTACCACATCCCGGGCCGGGCGTACGCGGACTTTGCCGTGCTGCGCGGCGACCCCAGCGACGGGCTGCCCGGGGTGGCGGGCGTGGGCGACAAGACCGCGGCCGAGCTGATCCGCGCGTTCGGGTCGGTCGATGCGATCATCGCCGCGCTCGACGCCGGGCACGGCGGGTTCCCGGGCAGCAGCCGCCGGAAACTGGCCGCCGACCGTGATTACCTGGCGGTCGCCCCCGCGGTGGTGCGCGTCGCGACCGACGCGCCGGTGCCGGCCGCGGCCGGCGCGCTGCCGGCGACCTCCGACCCCGGCCGGCTGGCCGCCCTGGGCGAACGGTGGGGCCTGGGCAGCTCGCTGGGACGGGCGGCCGCGGCCCTGGCCGGGGAGTAGGAGCCTGGCGCGCCGCTAGCGCCGGCCCGTCACCTGACCTGCAGGGCGACCAGGCAGGTGTCGTCCTCCGGGTCGGTGGACTCAAGCGCCGCCAGCACGCTCTTGATCACGTGCTCGGGGTCGCCGCTGCCGGCCGCTGCCGTGGTCAGCGTGGCCAGCCCGGCGTCCAGCGACCGGTCCCGGCGTTCCAGCAGGCCGTCGCTGTAGAGCAACAGCAGGTCGCCGGGGCGGAGCGCGGTCGTGGCCGACCCGTACGGGTGACGGCCGGCCCCGAGCAGGACGCCGGGCGGCAGCTGCAGCGGCTCCGCCTGCTCGCCCCTGATCAGCACCGGCGGCGGGTGGCCCGCCTGGGCCCAGGTCAGCGTCTTGGCGACCGGGTCGAAGTATCCGGCCATCACCGACGCTGTGTGCTCGGGCGCCACGTGATGGACCAGATCGTTGAGCCAGCCGACGAGCCGGTGCGGCGGCGCGCCGGTGATCGCGAGCCCGGCCAGCGCGCCGCGCAGCCGGGCCATCCCGGCCGCGGCCGTCAGGCCATGGCCGGCGACGTCACCGATGGCGAGGAGCACCTGGCCGTCCGGCAGCTCCGCGGTCGTGTACCAGTCACCGCCCACCCGGGCATCGCGGGAGGCGGGCATGTACCTGACCATGGCACGCAGGCCGGGCAGGTCGAACGGCTCGTCGTGGAGCGGCAGGATCGCCCGCTGCAGCTCCACGGTGACGTGACGCTCCGCCGCCAGGGCAGCCGCCAGTTCCGCACTGTCCGCAGGCACGATCCGGGCCGGGACAGGCCGGCTGAGGGCGCGCGCCGCGACGGGATGCAGCCGGGCGGAATCCCCCCCGTCCTGACCCGGAGTGGTAACGGTCTCAGAACCCATGGCCATCCGCATCAGTGACCTAACCTGCACCAAGCGTGAGGCATGCAGGATCTCCTGTCTAGATGGTGGCACACCCTGCCGACATCGCCACCGTGATTAGATAGGACAGCCATGAGCGACCTGTACCCCGCGGAGCGGCTGGCGCGGGCGGCGGAGGCGGCGCAGGCCGCGGGCCTGGCCGCGCTGCTCCTCACTCCCGGCCCCGAGCTCCGGTACCTGACCGGCTATGACGCTCATCTCTCTGAACGGCTGACCTGCCTGGTAGTGCCTGCCATGAGCGAGCCGTTCCTGATCGTGCCGAGGCTGGAACAGCCGGCCGCGGTGGCGTCCCCGGCCAGCCGGATGGGGCTGGAGATCACCGGCTGGGACGAGACCGACGACCCGTACGCGCTGCTGGCCGGCCGGCTTGGGCTGGCTGGCGGCGGCCCGCGCGCTGTCGGGGTGGCCGACCGGATGTGGGCGCTGATGGTGCTGCGGTTGCGGGACGCGCTGCCGGGAACCGGCCAGGTGCTGGCCGGCCCGGTGCTGACCGGGATGCGGGTGCGGAAGTCAGCGGCCGAGGTGGACGCGCTGCGGGCGGCCGGGGCCGCGATCGACCGGGTGCACCAGCGGGTGCCTGGCTGGCTGCGGCCGGGCAGGACCGAGCGGGAGGTCGCCGCCGACATCTCCGGTGCCATCGTGGCCGAGGGGCACGCGCGGACGGACTTCGCCATCGTCGCCTCCGGCCCCAACGCTGCCAGCCCGCACCATGAGCCGTCGGACCGGATGCTCGCCCCGGGCGACGCGGTGGTGGTCGACATCGGGGGCACCATGCCCAGCGGCTACTGCTCCGACTGCACCCGCACCTACGCGATCGGATCGCCGCCCCCCGAGTTCGCCGCCTATTACGAGGTGCTGGCGCGGGCGCAGGACGCCGCCTGCGCGGCGGTCCGGCCCGGCGTGCCCGCCGAGGCGGTGGACGCCGCCGCCCGCGACCCGATCACAGCGGCCGGGTACGGCCGGTACTTCATCCACCGCACCGGGCACGGGATCGGGCTGGAGACGCACGAGGACCCGTACCTGGTGGCGGGGAACAGCGAGCCGCTCGCGCCGGGCATGGCCTTCTCGGTGGAGCCCGGGATCTACCCGGGCCCGCACGGCGCCCGGATCGAGGACATCGTCGTGTGCACCGACGGCGGCTGCGACCGGCTCAACAACGTGACCAGGGACCTGGTGGTGGTCGAGGGCTAGATGCGTGAGCTGCTGGAGCTGGCCAGCGAGCTGGCGGAGAAGGAACTGCGGCCGGGCGCTGACGCGGCCGAGCGGGAGGGGCGGTTCCCCCGGGAGGCGTTCCGGCTGCTGGGCTCGGCCGGGCTGCTGGGACTGCCCTACCCGGAGCGGTGGGGCGGCGGCGGGGTCAGCTACGAGGCGTACCTGCGGGTCGTCGAGGAACTGGCCCGGGCCTGGCTGACGGTCGGGCTCGGGGTGAGCGTGCACACCTTGTCCTGCTTCCCGCTGGCCACGGCCGGCACCGACCAGCAGCGGGAGCAGTGGCTGCCCGGCCTGCTGGGCGGCGGGCTGCTCGGGGCCTACTGCCTGTCCGAGCCGCACTCCGGCTCGGACGCGGCGGCGCTGGCCACCCGGGCGGTGCCGGACGGCGACGGCTACCGGGTGGACGGGACCAAGGCCTGGATCTCGCACGCCGGCCAGGCCGACTTCTACACCGTGTTCGCCCGCACCTCCGGCCACCCGGCCGGGCCGGACCGGGCGCGGGGCATCAGCTGCCTGCACGTGCCGGCCGCCACGGCCGGGGTCTCCGCCGCCCCGGCCGAGCACAAGCTGGGGATGCAGGCATCGGCCACCGCCCAGATGACCTTCTCGGGCGCGCGGGTTCCCGCCGGTCACCTGGTGGGCACCGAGGGCGGCGGGTTCGCGATCGCGCTGGCCGCGCTGGACGCTGGCCGGCTGGGGATCGCCGCCTGCTCCACCGGCCTGGCTCAGGCCGCGCTGGACGCCGCGGTGGCCTACGCCAGGCAGCGGCAGCAGTTCGGCAAGCCGGTGATCGACTTCCAGGGACTGGGGTTCATGCTCGCCGACATGGCGACGGCGGTGGAAGCGGCCCGGGCGCTGTACCTGTCGGCGGCCAGGCGCAAGGACGCGGGCGAGCCGTTCGGGCAGCAGGCGGCCATGGCCAAGCTGTTCGCCTCGGACGCCGCGATGCGGGTGGCCACGGATGCGGTACAGGTGCTCGGCGGCTACGGGTACGTGGCCGACTTCCCGGTCGAACGCTACTTCCGGGAGGCCAAGGCGCTGCAGATCGTGGAGGGCACCAACCAGATCCAGCGGCTCGTGATAGCCCGGGCACTGGCCCGCGGGTAGGATTCCCCGTTCCCGCCCGCGGGCCAGCGCGTCCCGCGGCGCTGCTAGGCAGCGCGCTACTTGAGCGCGCCCGCCGTCAGGCCGGAGATGATCCGGCGCTGGGCGAAGATGACCAGCAGCGCGACCGGCAGCGTGATCATCACCACTGCGGCGTCGATGCGGTTGAAGAAGGTCTGGTACTGGGTGTGGCCGAGGGCGTAGATGGCGAGCGGCGCGGTGTACTTGTTCGGGGTTTCCATGAACGACAGCGCGAACGTGAAGTCGTTCCAGGCCAGGATGAACCCCAGGATCGCGACGGTGAACACGCCGGGCACCGCGATCGGCAGGATGACCCGCCGCAGCGCCTGCAGCCGGGTGGCGCCGTCGACGGTGGCGGCCTCCTCGAGCTGGCGGGGGAGCTGGGAGAAGAAGTTGGCCAGGAACCAGGTGGCCAGCGGCAGCGTGTAGATCATGTAGGTGATGATCAGCGCCAGGTAGTTGTTGAGCAGGCCGAGGTGCCGGTAGGCAAGGAACAGCGGACCGGCCATGGCCAGCGGCGGAAAGAAGCCTGCCAGCAGGACGAAGGCGAGGACGGGTCCCTTGCCGCGGATCCGGGTGCGCGAGATCGCGTACCCGGACAGCACTGCGAGCACCACGGTGACCGCGGTGGCCGACAGCGCCACGATCGCGCTGTTGAGCAGCGTCTGGCCGAAGTTGAGGCCAGTCGCCGAGGTCTGGGTGAGGTCGAACGAGTAGCTGCCCCATGTGATGTGGCCTGGCAGCAGGCTGGTGGTGCCCTGGTTGAGATCGGATTGGCTCTTCAGCGAGGTGATCACGATCCAGTAGAACGGGAACAGGCTGGCGATCACGAAGATCGCGATCAGCACGTAGAACCCGATCCTGGCCAGCACCCTGGCCGGGGTGAGGTGATGACCGGCGGGGCGGCCGCGGGCAGCGGCGGCAGCGGTCATGCGGGCCTCCTCACAGCACCTGCTCGGTGCGGAACGCGCGGACGTAGGCGGCCGCGATCAGCAGCGCGAACACGATCAGGGCGACGGCCACCGCCCCGCCGTAGCCGAAGTCGAAGTCCACCAGGAACGCCTGGTAGTTCAGGTACGACAGGACCGAGGTGGAGGTGCCGGGCCCGCCCTGAGTCATGTTGATGATCACGTCGAAGATCAGGAACGACTGCAGGGTCCGGAAGATCAGCGCCACCATCAGCGCGGGCTTGAGCAGCGGCAGGGTCAGCCGCCGGAACGCCTGCCAGGCGCCGGCGCCGTCGATCCGGGCCGCCTCGTAGATGTCGCCCGGGATCACCTGTAGCCCGGCAAGCAGGATGATCGCCATGAACGGGGTGTTGCGCCAGGCGTCGGCGACCAGGATCGCCGCCCACGCGGTCCAGGTGCCGCCCAGCCAGGTGGTGTGGGCGAGGGGCAGGTGCAGCGCGGTGAGGATGTAGTTCACGAACCCGTTCTGCGGGTCGAACATGTTCTTCCACAGCTGCGCGGACACCACCGTGGGCACCGCCCACGGGATGAACACCGCCGCCCGCACCAGGCCCCGGCCCGGGAACGCCCGGTTGAGCGTGAGCGCCAGCGCCAGCCCGACCGCAGTCTCGACCGCCACCGACACGACCGTGAAACCCAGCGTGCGTACCAGCGACGGAACGAACAGGTTGTCGGTAAACATTCGCTGGTAGTTGCTCACCCCGCCCCAGGTGGCGGGCACCCCGCTGGTCACCACGTCGTGATGGAAGGAGTTCCAGAGGTTGTAGAACAGCGGGTAGGCGGTGATCGCCAGCAGCACGATCACGGTCGGCGCGACCAGCCAGTAGCCGAGCCGCCGGTCGGCGGCCAGCATGCTGTCGCGTCGCCCGCCCCGGGGCCCCGGGGCGGGGGCCGCCGTGGTGACGGCGGCCCCCGCCGGGGCTTCCTGGCGTGCGGTCACGCCGCGCTCACCCGCCGCTCGCCGTTGCCTGGAGCTGCTTGACGGTGGGCGCGGTGGCCGACAGGGCGGACTGCGGCGACGACTGCCCGGACAGCACCGAGCTGATCATCGTCTGCAGCTGGGACGAGATCTGGGTGTAGACCGGGGACACCGGCCGCGG
>JAIRTY010000454.1 GCA_031254715.1 Nocardiopsaceae bacterium
GACAGGTGCAGGTACGCCAGCCGGTACCCCAGGATCGCCGTGACGATCACGAGGTAGCCGTACATCGCGGCCCGCCCGACCGGGTGACGCCCGCCAGCGGCGTTCATGCACCAGGACAGCACCCAGGCGACCGTCACCAAGACCCAGACGCCGTGCGCAGCGCTCACCGCCCATACCAGGATCGCTGACTGGAAGCCGAGGAAGCCGTACCCGGCCTGCAGGGTGAGCGCGTCGCCGGCCCCGTACACCGCCCGCAGCCAGTGCAGGAACCAGGCCGCCGCGACTCCGAGACAGCCGCCGAGGATCAGCAGCGGCAGGCTCCCGCTGAAGTACAGCCTGGCCAGACCCAGACCGGCCAGCGAACCGAGCGCACCGCAGCCAAGCAGCGCGGTCCGGGACGGCAGGAGCGGGCCCGGCCCTGGAGGCTGGCGGCCGCCGCCCGGGCCGGTGTGGCCCCGGGGCGGCGGGGTGCTCGCCGCTAACTCGCGGCCGCCGCCCGCCGCGGCCCGGGCCACGGCGGTTCCGGCGAATGCCAGGAAGCCGACGCGATTGGCCTCGGCGAGCAACCGCCGCGCCGTCTGCTTGTCCTCGCCGGTGAGGGTGAGAACGGCCAGCCGGAGGCCGGTGACCAGCCGCGGCAGGACGGCCGCCGCCGCCTCGAAGCGTGCCGCTTCCGTCCAGCTGGCTGCCTGCCGCAGCTCAGCGGCCAGCTCGGGCAGCGGCCTCGCCCGCACTGCCTCCGCCGGCGGCAGCGCGAGCACGTCCTGCCCGGCACGGATCCGCTCCGCCGCCGCCACTTCCATGTCATCAGCGGAAGCGGGCAGGTAGCGCCGGGCCAGTAAGCCGGGGTCGACACCGAGCGCCCGGGCACAGGCCGCCAGCACCGCTGGCGGCGCCAGCTCCACGGCGGCCTCGATCGTGGTCAGCACCGGGTAGGGCACCTGGGCGCGGTCGGCGAGCTCCCGCCGGGTCAGGCCCTGCCGGACGCGCAGCGTCGCGAGCCAGGTCCCGGCGTCCAGCGACGGGCTGCCCGCCGGTTCTCCCGCTCCGCTGGGCACCGGGCGCCCGGAATCAGGCGGGCGATACGGCCGGCAGGTGCGGCTCCAGGCCGGCGGCCGCGTCGTCGCCGTAGACGGCGGCCAGCCGCGGCAGCAGGGCGGCCCGGTCGAAGGCGTACTCCTGCGGGCCCACCGCCTCCAGCGCCAGCGTGGCGAGCGCGCAGCCGAGCTGCGCCGACAGCAGGTCGCCCAGGCCCCAGGCGGTGCCGGCGATGAAGCCGGCCCGGAACGCGTCGCCGACCCCGGTCGGATCCGCCGCCTGCCGCGCGGGCACGCACGGGACCCGGATGACGGGCTCGCCCTTGCGGGCGACCGTTGCCCCGTCCGGGCCGTGAGTGGTGACCCAGAAACCGGCCCGGTCCAGGATGTCCCGCTGGTCCCAGCCGGTCTTCTGCTCCAGCAGCGACCGCTCGTACTCGTTGGTGAACAGCCCGGCCGCGCCGTCCACCAGCGCCCGGGCCATCGCCTCGTCGGCCCGCGGCAGCTGCTGGGACGGGTCGGCCAGGAAGTCCAGCCCGGCGTCCCGGCACTCGGCGGTGTGCGCCAGCATGGCCTGCGGATCGTTCGGGCTGATCACCGCCGTCGCGAAAGCGCCGGTCCGCTCCGCGACCTCGGCCAGGCTGATCTGGCCGGCTTCGGCCATGGCACCGGCGTAGAACGTCGCGATCTGGTTCCCGGCCTGGTCGGTGGTGCAGACGAAGCGGGCGGTGTGCTTGGACTCGGAGATCCGCACCCCGCTGGTGTCCACGCCGTGCTTGCTCAGCCAGGCCTCGTGCTCGCCGAAGTCGGCCCCGGCCGAGCCGACCAGCAGCGGCGACAGGCCGAGTACCCCCAGCCCGTAACAGATGTTGGCAGCCACCCCGCCGCGCCGGATCTGCAGTTCGTCCGCGAGGAACGACAGCGACACCCGGTCCAGCTGGCCGTCGATCAGGTGCTCGGTGAAGCTTCCCGGAAACGTCATCAGGTGGTCGGACGCGATTGACCCGCTGACGGCGACACGCACGTCTGGCACTCCTCTCGTAGCCGAGGCTCGTCGCTTAGCTGAGCCCGGCCTGGCGGTGCAGCGTCTCGGCCTTGTCTGTCCGCTCCCAGGTGAACTCCGGCTCGTCCCGGCCGAAGTGCCCGTAGGCGGCAGTGGCACGGTAGCGCGGCTGGCGCAGTTCCAGGTGGTCGATGATCGCAGCGGGCCGCAGGTCGAAGTTCTGCTGCACCAGGTCACCGATGGCGGCGCGGCTGATCTTCTCGGTGCCGAACGTCTCGACCTGCAGCGAGAACGGCCGGGCCATCCCGATCGCGTAGGCCACCGCGACCTCCGCCCGGTCAGCCAGCCCGGCGGCGACGATGTTCTTGGCGACGTAGCGGGCGCCGTAGGCGGCCGACCGGTCCACCTTGGACGGGTCCTTGCCGGAGAACGCGCCGCCGCCGTGGCGGGCGAAGCCGCCGTAGGTGTCCACGATGATTTTCCGCCCGGTCAGCCCCGCATCGCCGCACGGGCCGCCGACCACGAACCGGCCGGTCGGGTTCACGTAGAACTCCTCCCGCAGCTCGCCCGGGTCATACAGGCCGCCGGGGAGTATCTGGGTGACCACCTCGTTCCACAGCGCATCGGGCAGCTTGTCCTCTATGCCCTCGGCATGCTGGGTGGAGATGAGCACCTTTTCCACCTTGACCGGCCGCCCGTCGCCGTCGTAGCGGATGGTCACCTGCGTCTTGCCGTCCGGGCGCAGGTACGGGATCAGGCCGGTGACGCGGGCCTCGGCCAGCCGCCGCGCCAGCCGGTGCGCCAGGGTGATCGGCATCGGCATCAGCTCGGGGGTCTCGTTCGTGGCGTACCCGAACATCATCCCCTGGTCGCCGGCGCCGGCCCGGTCGTAGTCGTCACCGCCAGCGGCCCCGCGCGCCTCGTGCGAGGCCACCACGCCCTGCGCGATGTCGGGTGACTGCTTGTCCAGCGCCACCATCACGCCGACCGCGTCTGCGTCGAACCCGAAGTCGCCGCTGGAGTAGCCGATATCGCGGACACAGTCCCGCGCCAGCTGCGCGTAATCGAGCACCGCCTTGGTGGTCAGCTCACCGGCGACCACGATCAGGCCGGTTGTGAGCAACGTCTCACAGGCCACCCGGGAGCCGGGATCCTGCGCCAGCGCCGCGTCGAGCACGGCGTCGGAGATCTGGTCGGCCATCTTGTCCGGATGACCTTCGGTCACCGACTCCGAGGTGAAAACGAAGCCGTTGTCGTCCCGCGTGCTCATGGGCTCATCCTTGTCTTGTTCCGAGGCGATCGAGACCCGGCCCGGGCGGCCGGTGACACTGACCCATTCCCTTCTGCCGACGGCGGCAACCCGCCGCGGCGCTGCTGGCCGGCCGGACGGCTGGCCACCTCCGCCCGCACCTGCGCGGCCCCGGCGACCATGGCGCGCAGCTTAGCCCGTGCCACCTCGGCCGGGAGGTGACGCAGCCCGCAGTCCGGGTTCACCACCGCCCGCTCGGGGGGCACGAACTCAAGCGCGCGCCGGATGCGTGACGCTACCAGGTCCGCTGTCTCCACTTCCGCCGTCTTCACGTCGATAACTCCAAGACCGACCGTACGTTCCCACCGGAATTCCTGCAGCAGCCGCAGGTCACCGGGACCTTTCCGGGCGAATTCCAGCACCAGCTGATCGACGTTCGCGCTCAGCACGGCCGGGAACAGGAAGTCGTAGCGGCCCTCCCACAACGGCCGGGCGAACCGGTTGCCGTAACAGACGTGCAGCGCCCAGGCCGCCGGCACCTCCGCGGTGACGATGTTGACGGCCTCCACCGCCAGTTCCGCCTGCTCCGGGTACCCGGCCAGCAGCGGCTCGTCGATCTGCAGCAGCCCCGCCCCGGCCGCGGCCAGTTCCCTGGCCTCGGCATTGAGCCACCGCGCCAGCACGCGTACCAGGTCCGCCTGGTCCGGGTACGCCTCGTTGCCGATCTGCCGGGACAGCGAGAACGGCCCGGTGACCGAGAACTTGACCGGGCGGCTGGTGTGCTGCCTGGTGAACGCGAAGTCGGCGGCCAGGCCCAGGCTCACGCCGCCGGGCTCGGGCAGCGGCCGGGTCAGCCGGGCGTCGTAGTAGTCGTAGTAGTCGGTCTTGGCGCGGTGGGCGATCTCGATGCCGGGGATCCGGGCGAGCAGGTAGTCGATGTCGTTGTCGCGGCGCAGCTCACCGTCCGAGACGATGTCGAGCCCGGCTAGCTCCTGGTCCTTGAGCGCCGCCTTGATGGCGACCTCGTGGATCTCGTTCAGGTGCTGGGCGCTGATCCGGCGCTGGTAGTAGTCGTTCTTGAGCCGCTCCAGCCATTCCGGCACCGAATACGAGCCGACCACCGTGGTGGGCAGCGTGCCCGGCCAGCCGGTCACCCGCGTACCTGCGCGGTCAGCGTCTTGACGGTGGCCGACGGCCGGCCGCTAAACGGCTCGATCCGCACGTCGAAACCCCGCCGGTTGCCCACGAGCTGCAGCAGCGGGCCGTTCACCCAGTTCACGACCGAGCCATCGTACTTGCCGGGGCCGCGGAACCCGGCCTGGTACTGGCCGGGCCCGGTGACGAACAGGTCATGGCAGAGCAGCCGGCCGAACGGGTGCAGCAGCGGCAGGGTTCCCGCGAAGCTGGCCAGCGCGCCGTTGCTGACGTGCATCCGGATGTCCCCGCTGCTCTCCAGCAGCGGCCGCAGGATTTCCCCGGTCACACCGGGCGAGACCTGGTAGGCATCGAGTCCCTCCAGCGGCGTGTAACGTTCGGCCAGCCGCAGCGCGCCCCACACGTCCCGCCACAGCGACACCGCGCCGGCCGGCTCGGGGAAGCGGCCGGGCGCCGCCTCGGCCAGCAGGTCCGGGCCCAGCCGCAGCAGCCGCTCGATGACGCCGGGCAGGTCGCCCGGCTCGGCCTGGTAGCTGCGCGCGATCCAGGCCGCGTCCTCGTCCCGCAGGTAGCCGCGCACCTCGACCAGGTACGGGCGGCCGGCCAGGAACGCGAGCTCATCGGTGGGAAGGTTGTCGTACACGTTCGAGATGTACACGCAGAACGCCTTGCCGCGCAGGAATCCGAGGGTGAGCCCGGGCCGGGTGGCGTCGAGCACGAGCGTGTTGACGCGGTCGCCGTGCCTGGCCACCGCCTGCCGGGCCCGGTCGAGCACGTGCGCCGAATAGTCGCCCATGAGGTAGTGCAGCCGCCGGTAGTAGTCGCGCCCCTGCACCCGGTCGAGCTCAGCGAACTCGTCCAGCCAGGTGAGTGCCTGGTTGCCGTTGCCGACTCCCAGCTCCACGACATACAGCTCCTCCGGCAGGGCATGGCGCGCGTCCAGTTCGTCCCATACCCGGAACAGCTCGCTGATCAGCTCCCGCACCGGATCGGCCTGGCGGGCGTCGCTCTGCCCGCCAGGCAGCGCCTGCTCGTACTCCCGGCCGGTGGCCTGTTCCCACCCCGACAGCGCCTGCCAGTACAGCGCGTTGAACCGCCAGATGCAGCTGCCGCTGGCGGGCGTCCACGGCTCCAGCATCGTGCGGCCCGCCGCGGCGGGATCTGCGTAGCTGCCGAGCGCCTCCTTGACGGCGCCGGCGGTCAGCTCGGCCTCGCCGCAGCGGCGCAGGTCAAGGGCGATCTCCAGGGTGTCCTCCGGGTGCTGGCCGACGGCCTGCCTGCGCGCCGCCGGGTGCTCGGCGAGCACCGGCCGGCAGCTCACCGGCTCGGCGAAGTTGCTGCGGTACTGGATCCAGTCACACACGATCCGCACCTGCGCCAGGTCGGTGCTGGTGTCGCCCAGCGCATCCAGCAGCGGCGCGAGCGCGGCCGGGACGTCGACCGGGCTGGGCCCGCGCAGCCTGGCCACCGGGCGGACGTCAATCCGCATGCCCGCTCCTCTCCTGACCGCTCGCCGCCGGAGCCGGAACGGGGGGCCGCAGCCGCGAGCGCGGCGGCACGCCCGCGGCCTCGAGGATGGCGGGAATGCCGTGCTCGAACCCCGGCGCCATGACATGGACCCCGCTCACCCCGGGCAGTGCCAGCACCTGCTGGATGATCTCGGCGCACAGCCGCAGCCCCTCGTCGGCGACCCGGTCCTGCGGCACCCCGCGCAGCCTGCGGCCGACATCGTCCGGCACGCTGATCCCGGGCACGCCCCGCTGCAGGTGAGCCAGGGCCCGCAGCGACCTGATCGGCCCGGCCCCGGCCAGGATCCGGCACCGCTGATCCAGCCCGAGGTCGCGGACCTCCGCCAGCCACCGCCCGAACGCGGGCACGTCGAACACGTACTGGGTCTGCACGAACTCGGCGCCGGCGGCGGCCTTCTTGCCGAGCCTCGCGGCGCGGAACGCCGATGGCGGGGCGAACGGGTTCTCCACCGCGCCGATCAGCCAGCCCGGCGGCGGGTCGAGCGTCCGGCCGGACAACAGCCGGCCCTCGTCGCGCATGGTCCGCGCGGCCCACAGCAGCTGCACGCTGTCGAGGTCGAAGACCGGCTTGGCCTCCGGGTGGTCACCGAACCGGGGGTGGTCCCCGGTCATCAGCAGCACGTTGGGGATGCCCAGGGCCGCTGCCGACAGCAGGTCGGACTGGAGCGCGATGCGGTTGCGGTCCCGGCAGGTCACCTGCATCACCGGGGGCACCATGGCGGCGAGCGCGAACAGGCTGCCCGCCCAGCTCGACATCCGGGTGTGCGCGCTCTGGTTGTCGGTGATGTTGACCGCGTCGACCCAGCCGCGCAGCGGCTCGACCTTGCGCCCGATCGCGGCCGGGTCTGCGCCCCGGGGCGGGCCGATCTCGGCCGTCACCGCCTGCTCGCCGGACTGCAGCCGACGGCGGAGCGCGTCCGGCTCCCAGCCGTCCGCCCGCCCCGGGCCGGCCATCGCGGCCCGGCCGTTGCCAGCGCTCATGGCGGCCCCGCCCGCCAGATCCGCGGGGCGGCCGCCAGGCCGTCATCCGCGGTCCACAGGCCCTCGTCCCGGCCCAGCCAGTAGTTAACCCACGAGCTGCGGCCGCGCTCCCTGTGGTCCACCGGCCGTTGCAGCAGCCGCAGGTCAGCGACGCGGCCCTGGCTCTCAGCGCGCTCGTAGGCCACCACCCACACGCACCGCATGGCCGGGTAGACCTCACAGGAACCGTCTGCGCCGACCCCGCCACAGGGCCCGTTCCGCAGTTGCTTCGGGCAGCTCATGGGGCAGGCGTAACCGGTCACCGGCAGCGTGCACTGGCCGCACATCTGGCAGCCGAACAGGCGGGCCTTGGCGGCGCGCTCGGCCGCGGTGAAGATCCTGGTGCGCGCCGGGGATGCCGCCGTCCAGCGGGCCAGCCAGCGGTAGCCAGCGTTCGGCGCCAGCAGCCGCTGGACCTGGTACAGCAACCGGGCGGACAGCCGGGGAACGCCCGGCAGCGGGCCGCCTGCGCCGGCTGCCGGGGATAGCTCCCCCGGGCCGGTCCGGCTAGGCGAAGGCAACGGTCTTGTGCTGATGGACACTGACCCGGTCCTCCAGGTGCCAGTCGGTGTCGCTGGCCATGGGCCACGAAACGCCGCTATACCGGCGAGTCTGCAGGCGGGACGGACGGAAAGCACGAGCCGCGAGCACAATCTTTCTCGCGCGGCCTTTGTGCTGGCACACAAGCACCTCGCCGGGCCTAGCCACGGCGGTACATGCCACAACAGTCACGGGGAATCCGTAGCGGGGGTATCGCTTGTGGCATCACCCAAGAACCGGGGGCTCGTTTTGGGGTTCGCCTCATTGCCCGCCCCCGCGGGCCTGCCTAGCGTCGGCAGCAGCGAGTGGCCCATCAGCCCTGCCCGCCCGGAGCAGCCCCGGCTGCCGGGGCCCGGCGGGCCTTCCTACGGCATGGAGCAGCCGTGACCGAACCCGCGCGGTGCGCCAACTGCGGCTCGCCGGCACCGCCAGCCAGCGCGCCGGACAGCGAGAACCCGCTCCGGTCGCTGCGCGCGGAACTGCGCCGGATCCGCGAGATCGCCGAGGCACGCCAGGTCAGCCGCACCGTGCAGGGCGCCGAGCAGCACCTGGCGGAGCAGCGCATCGCCGACCTGACCCGGGAGGTGGCCGAGCTGCGGGCGACCGTGGCCAGGCTGCGCGGGTCCGCCGCCGCGCCAGGGCTCGTCCGGTCACGCTGACCAGCGCCTTCCGCCGTCATCGCGTTTACCATCTGCGGCGGCGGTTAGG
>JAIRTY010000565.1 GCA_031254715.1 Nocardiopsaceae bacterium
GGGCACGGCCGGGAGGTCATGACCTGCCCCAGGAACGATCGGGTTACCTGGCTGACCTCGCCTCGCCCGCCGCAGATATCGCACGTCTCCGGGTGAGTCCCGGGCGCTGTCCCCTCGCCGGAGCAGGTCGGGCAGACCACCGCCGTGTCCACAGCCAGATCCCTGGTCGCCCCGAACGCGCACTCGGCCAGGTCGAGATCGACCCGGATGGTCGCGTTCCGGCCCCGGCGGGCACGACTGCGCGGGCCCCGGGTGGCCGTCCCGGCGCCGAAGAAGGCGTCCATGATGTCGCTGAACGGGAACCCGGCGAACCCGCCGGGACCGCCGGGACCGCCAGCGGCCCGGGCGAACGGGTCAGCGCCCAGGTCGTACATCTGGCGCTTCTCGGCGTCCGAGAGCACCTCGTAGGCCTGGGTGATCTCCTTGAACCGGTCCTGAGTCTGCGGGTCAGGGTTGACGTCCGGGTGCAGTTCCCTGGCCAGCCGCCGGTACGCCTTCTTGATGTCATCCTGGCTGGCGTCGCGCCGGACTCCGAGGACGCTGTAGTAGTCGGTCGCCACGGCCTACGAACCCGCCAGGATCTGGCCTACGTATCGTGCCACCGCGCGCACCGCTCCCATCGCTGTCGGGTAGTCCATCCGGGTAGGGCCGAGCACCCCGAGCCGCGCCAGCGCCCGGTCACCGGTCCCGTACCCGGCCGACACCAGCGAGGTGCTGCGCAGGCCCGCCACCGGGTTCTCGGCCCCGATCTGGACGGTCAGCGCCTGCTCGTCCACTGATTCCCCTAGCAGTCGCATCAGCACGACTTGTTCCTCTAGCGACTCAAGAACTTCCCGCAGGCCCCGCGAGAAGTCAGCAGCAGCCAGGTTAGCGGCGCCGCCGACCACGACGCGTTCCTCGTTCCGTTCCACCAGGGACTCCAGGATCACCGAGAATACGGCGGTCGCGTTCGGCCGGTCGGCGGAGTGGATCCGGTCGGCCAGTTCCCCGATCAGCGTTGCCACCTCGGTGAGCTGCTTGCCGTCGAGGCACGCGTTGAGGAGCGCCCGCAACTCGGCCACCGAGGAGTCCTCCACCGGATCTGGCAGCTCCACCGCTCGCTGCTCCACCCGCCCGGTGTCGGTGATCAGCACCAGCAGCAGCCGCTTGGTCGTCAGCGGCACCAGTTCCACGTGCCTGACCGAGGACCGGATGAGCGAGGGGTACTGGACCACCGCCACCTGCCTGGTGAGCTGGGCGAGCAGCCGCACTGTGCGCATGACGACGTCATCGAGGTCATAGGCGCCGGCGAGGAAGGTCTCGATCGCGCGCCGCTCGGCCCCAGTCAGCGGCTTGATCCCGGAAATCCGGTCCACGAACAGCCGGTATCCCTTGTCGGTGGGGATCCGGCCGGCGCTGGTGTGCGGCTGCAGGATGTAGCCCTGCTCCTCCAGTACCGCCATGTCGTTGCGGATGGTCGCGGGCGAGACATCGAGGTGGTGCCGGTCCACGAGGGACTTCGAGCCCACCGGCTCCATGGTGGAGACGAAGTCCTCCACGATGGCGCCCAGGACCGCGAGCTTCCTGTCGTCCAGCACGTGCTCACCTCCCTGGCACTCGACCGTCCCGAGTGCCAATTCTACGGCGTGCGAGGCGGCAAGGCATTCATCCAAGTCACCCGGAGCGTAGCGCCTCCAGCGCAGAGGACGGCAGGCCCACGGGGCACGGCTGGCTTTCCTGGGCGCTGATGCTGCCGGTTCCGCGGCGCGCCGGGCAGCCTCCCTGGCGCCGCCGGGCGGGTGCGGTAATTTCCGGCGGTATGTCTGCCACGGCGTGTCGCGCGCGAGCGGCCGGCCCGGGGATGGTGGCGGGCCACCAGGAAACCGGGCCGGCGTGAGCCGGGATTACGGGCCCGACGTGCTCGCCGGGGACTGGCGGAAAGCCCGCCGCCCCGAGGTGCCGGTGGTGGCGGCGGTGCGGGGGCTGGTGGTCGAAGAGCGGGACGGCGGCTTCTGCGGCGCGGTGATCCACTGCGAGAAGCAGGTCGTGACGCTGGCGGACCGGTTCGGGCGGCAGCGGGTGTTCCCGCTGACGCGGGCCGGGTTCCTGCTGGAGGGCAAGCCCGTTACGCTCGCCCGGCCCGCGCCCGGCACGGCCCCGGCGAACGGCCCTCGCAGTTCGCCTGGCACCGGCACACCCAGGACCGGTACCGCCCGGACCCGCACGGCCCGGACGGCCTCTGGGTCGGTGGCCGGGCCGCGGGCCACCGGCACCGCGCGCGCCCGCGTCGCCCGGGCCAGCCGGATCTACGTGGAGGGCCGCCACGACGCCGAGTTGGTCGAGAAGATCTGGGGAGACGACCTGCGCGAGGTGGGCGTGGTGGTGGAGTACCTGGCGGGGGTGGACCACCTGCCTGGCGTGGCCGACGCCTTCGGCCCCGGCCCCGGGCGGCGGCTGGGGGTGCTGGTCGACCACCTGGTGGCGGGTTCCAAGGAGAGCCGGATCGCCGCCCAGGTGAGCTCGGCGCAGGTGCTCGTGGTCGGGCATCCGTTCGTTGACATCTGGCAGGCGGTCCGGCCTGAGGTCCTCGGCATCCCCGGCTGGCCGGCGGTGCCGCGCGGCACGCCGTGGAAGGAAGGCGTGATCCGGGCGCTCGGCTGGGACGTCAGCACCGCCGCGGCCTGGCAGCGGATCCTGGGCGCGGTGGGCAGCTACACCGACCTGGAGCCGGAACTGCTGGGACGGGTGGAAGAACTGATCGACTTCGTGACGGCGGACGGCGGGCTCTGAGTGTCGGTGCCTGGTGCGACGATGCCGGGATGAACGAACGGGCGGCGGGACACCCCGATGCATGAGACACCCGGCGAGCTCAGCCAGCTCCAGCACCTGCTCGACCAGAGCGCGGCACTGGCAGGCCCCCACCTGCGGGGCATCATCACCGACGACCGCCGGCTCACCGCCCGGCAGCTGTCTGACCAGCTGACCGGGCTGCGGCTGCTGGTGGTGGCCACCGTGACGGCGGACGGGCGGCCGCTGGCCGGCCCGGTCGACGGGTTCTTCCTGCACGGGGCCTTCTGCTTCAGCTCGGGCCG
>JAIRTY010000687.1 GCA_031254715.1 Nocardiopsaceae bacterium
TGTGCTCTTCCGATCTGGTCATCTCCGCAACCTGGTGTAGGCATCGACCGTGACGGCCAGGATGATCAGCACCCCCTCCACGACCTGCTGATATGTAGCGCTCAGCGAGAGCAGGTTGAAGCCGTTCCCGATCATGGCGATGAGCAGCACGCCGAGCACCGTCCGCCAGATCGCGCCCTCGCCGCCGAAGATGCTGGTGCCGCCGAGGACGGTGGTGGCGATGGCGGCGAGCTCCAGGCCGGTGCCCGTCCCTGCCTGTGCCGTGCCGACCCGGGAGGCGGCGATCACGCCGGCCAGGGCGGCAGCCGTTCCGCTGAGTGCGAATACGGAACCACGCACATAGCTGACCCGGATGCCGGACAGCCGCGCGGCCTCCTGGTTGCCGCCGACGGCGAAGACGTGGCGGCCCCAGGTCGTCCGGCCGAGCAGCAGCGCCGTCACGATGACGACGACGGCGAGGATCCAGATGGTGACGTTCACGCCGCCGGTCAGGTACTGGCCGATCACCGCGAATCCGGCGCGGCGCGACTGGATGATCAGCCCGCCGCTGATCACCAGCGCGAGCCCGTTGAAGATGTACTGGCTGGCGAGCGTCGCGATGAACGAGTGCACCCGGCCGAAGACGACGAAGGCGCCGTTGAGGGCGCCGAGCACGAGCCCGCAGCCGATCGCGGCGGCGATCCCGGCGGCCGGTCCCACCTGGTTGCTGAGGATCACCGCGATGATCCCGGCGACGGCGTAGATCGCGCCGACCGACAGGTCGAAGCTGCCGCTGATGATCACGATCGTCTCGCCGCACGCGATGATGCCGAGCGCGGAGTTCTGGTCCAGGATGTTGCGGATGTTCTGGCCGGTGAGGAAGGCCGGGCTGGCCACCGTGAGGCCGATGAACAGGGCCAGGCAGACCCCCACGATGGCGAACTCCTGCAGCCGCACCGCACGGGCGGGCCGCGGGCCCCGCAGCGCCGGCGGCGGCCAGGTCAGGCCGCGCAGCAGAGCGGGGGATGACCGGCCGCCGGGGGAGGGCCCCGTACCGGGGGACTCCGTACCGGAGGGCTGGGTGCCGGGCGTTTCCTGGCCGGGCGGCTGGCCGCTGGTCATGAGGCCGCCGCCGGCGATCCGCCCGCCGCCCCGACGATGTGCCGCATCAGCTCGTCGTAGCTGGCCTCCTCGGGCAGCAGTTCGGCGGTGAGCCGCCCGCGCCGCAGCACCAGGATCCGGTGCGCCAGGCCGTAGATCTCCTCGGTTTCCGGCGAGACCAGCACGATCGCGAGGCCCTCGGCGGCGAGCCCGGCCAGCAGCCGGTAGATGCTCGACCTGGCGCCGACGTCGACGCCCCGGGTCGGCTGCACCGCGACCAGCACCCGCGGCCGGATGAACGCGCACTTGGCCAGCAGCACCTTCTGCTGGTTGCCGCCGGACAGCGTGCGCGCCTTGGCGTCGGCCGATGACGCGCGGACGTCGAACTCCGTCAGCAGGCTGGTCACCCGCCTGCGCTCGCGCCGACGGCTGACCCAGCCGAGCCGGGCGAACGCACGGTCGCTGCCGGCCGAGATGTTCTCCCGTACCGGCCGGTCCAGGAACAAGCCCTGCTCGCGGCGGCTTTCCGGCAGCAGGCTGACGCCGCGGCCGCGGGCCTCCCGCGGGCTGCGCAGCCGGGCAGGCTCGCCGCCGACGATCACCCTGCCGCCGGCGGCGCGGCGGGCGCCGCCGAGCGCCGCCGCCACCTCCGCGCAGCCGCTGCCCGCCAGCCCCGCCAGGCCCAGGATCTCCCCGGCCCTCACCTCGAACGTGACGTCGCGGAAGTGGGGTGATCTGGTCAGGCCCTCGACCCGGCAGGCGATCGCAGCCGCCGGCGGGGGCGGCGTGCGGGCGGGGAACTCGAGGTCGACGGGGCGGCCGAGCATCGCGGCGGCCAGGCTCGCCGGGGTCTCGCTGCTGGCGGCCGCGGTGCGGACGACGCGGCCGTCGCGCATGACCGTGATCGTGTCCGCCAGCGCGAGCACCTCGTCGAGGGCGTGGGCGATGTAGATGATCGCGGTTCCTCTCGCCGCGAGCTCGCGGGTGATCCGCATGAGCTGCTCGACCTCGCCCGGCACCAGCGCGGCGGTGGGCTCGTCCATGACGAGCACCTGCGCGTCCCGCGCGATCGCCCGGAGGATCTCCGCCTTCTGCCTGTCAGCCACCCCCAGGTCCCGCACCCGCCGGTCGGCAGGCAGGTCGAACCCCACCCGGCCGAGGAGCTCGGCGTACCGGCGGCGGGCGGCCGCGCCCGTCAGCACCCCGCCGCGCTGCGGCTCGTTGCCGAGCAGGACGTTGTCGATGACCGGCAGGGTCGGCACCAGGGTCAGCTCCTGGCTGATCGCCGCCACCCCGGCGCGCAGCGCCGCCCGCGGCGTGGCCAGCCGCACCGGCAGGCCGCGGATCGTGATCTCCCCGGCGTCCGGCCGGTCCGCCCCGGCGAGGATCCGGCCCAGCGTGGTCTTGCCGGCGCCGTTCTCGCCGACGATCGCGTGGATGCTGCCAGCGTGGATGTCGATGTCCACCTTGGCGAGGGCGGTGACGGGCCCGAACCGCTTCGCCACGCCCCGGCAGCGCACGATCGGCCCGCCGCTCCCACCGCCGGCGGCGGCCGGCGCGGCGTCAGCGTCAGCCGGCACTCCACTGCCCCTTGTAGCTGCCGAGATTGGCCTTGGTGAGCATCTGCGGAGCCCCGCAGATCGTCAGGCTGTTGACCTCCTTCGTGCCTACCGGCTGGCCGCGGGCGGCCTTGATGACCATCGTGGCGGCGGCCTCCGCCTCGCTGGTCGGGCAGTAGTTGACGGTGCCGAACCAGGTGCCGGCCTTGATGCCCTGGACGGCCTGGAAGGTGCCGCCGCCGCCGATCAGCTTCACCTTGTGGAGCAGGTTGTGCTGCTTCAGCGCCAGCGCGACACCGACGATCGCCTGGTCGTTGCTGGAGGCGATCACGTTGACCTTGGGGTGGGCGGTGATCACGTCCTGGCCGGCGGTCTCCCCGGTGTTGCTGGCGTAACCGCTCTGCACCTGGGCCACGATCTTGATGTTGGAGTGCT
>JAIRTY010000711.1 GCA_031254715.1 Nocardiopsaceae bacterium
CCCCGGGGCAGCCGGCCCGGCGCCCGCAGGTTAGAGCGTGCCCCGTGGTCTAGGCCGTCGGCCGGGTGGTGGATCGCGAGGCGGAGGAGGAGCCGCTAGCGGACGCAGCCGGCAGGCTCCGGCACCACGCCGCGCCGCCGCACGCTCAGGCGGGCGGCAGGGCGGATGGCTTGGCGCCAGGTTCCTCTTCGCGGGCAAGATAAGTGTCGGTGCCGACGGTCAGCAGGTGCCCGGCGGCGGTGAGCGTGACTCTGAAGTCGTCGCCGTCCGCGAGGGTGACCAGGGCTTTGATTGCGGCCTCGTCCAGGCGGACAACCCCGTCGCCCAGATACTCCACCCGGCCAGGCAGGGTCAGGCCGGCCCGGCCGGGGCCGAACGGACCGCACAGCGGCCGCTTCGGTAGTGGGGCGGTGTCCAGGATCAGGGTCAGATCCGCGACGACTCTGCGGACGGGAACGAAGCCGGTGCGGCGGCGCGAGAGGCCGGCCACCCATTCCCGGACTCTGGCCGCGAGGCGGCTGTCACCGGTGGCGGGCCAGGTGGGGGCGGTCCCGGCGAGGTGGCGGGCCTCGGCCAGGGGCAGGTGCACCAGGTAGGTGCGGGTCGAGGCGGGATGAGCCGGCGGCATGCTCATGGCCGCCTGCTCGCCGTGGTGCGGGCCAGCCCGCCATACAGGTCAGCGCGGCGGGGCTGGACCTCCAGCGGGCGGGGGCGCCATCCGGAGATGGGCACCACCCCGGGGGGGACCAGCGCGAGTGCGCCGAACAGGCCGGTGACCTGCCGGTGGGTGCGGGCGGTGACGGGCGTGGGCATGAGCGCGTTGTAGGTGTCCGCGGCCGCGCCCACCTCCTGCGGCGCGAAGTCGGCGGTAACGTGAGAGATGGCGATGAAGCTGCCGGGCGCTAACCCGCTGGCCAGGGCCGCGACAATGGCGGCCGGGTCCTCGTCAGCCCGGATGAAGTGCAGGATCGACAGCAGCAGGACGGCGGCGGGCTGGCTGAAGTCCAGCGTCGCGGCGGCGGCAGCGAGCACACCGGCCGGGTCGCGCAGGTCGGCCTCGGTGCAGGCGATGGCGCCCTGGCGGGTGCCGCTGGTCAGCCGGGCGCGGGCACGGGCTAGCACCAGGGGGTCATAGTCGGCGTAGACGATCCTCGACTGGGAGGCGACTGCTTGTGCGATCTGGTGGGTGCAGCCCGGTGGCGGCAGCCCCGCCCCGACATCGAGGAATTGGCGGATGCCCGGGCCGCGGGCCAGGTAGTCCACCACCCGGGCCTGGAACTTGCGGTTGGCCCGCGCCCCCGTGACGACGTGCGGGCGGTGCTCAGCGACGTCTTCTGCCACCATCCGGTCCGCCGGGAAGTGATCTTTCCCGCCGAGCCAGTAGGCGTAGACGCGGGCCAGATGCGGCACCGAGGGATCAAACCGGGCCGCCCCATTGTCCGAGCAAGTGGCGAAGATGCTGGTGACAGGTGCCGTATGCGGGATGTTGCCCATAGGTCTTCCTTGCGATGGCCGTGCGCGGCAGCAACGGCAGCGCGGTGGTTTCGGGACACCAACAGTGAAGTGCGGGCCCTAGTAGGCTGAAAGGCGTTACCTCGGCCGGGAATCAGGGCAACACACCGGGCAACGGTCACGGAGTGGTGCGTTAGGTGAGCGAGTTCAGCGACGAGTTTCGCCGGCTCATGGATGAACGCGGCCTGGGTGTACGGGAAGTCGCGCGCCAGGTTCCGTGTAATCCGGGATATGCGTCTAACTTGCGGAATGGCAGGAAACGCCCATCGCTGTCATTGGCTAAGCGCCTGGATGAGGTGCTTGATGCTGGCGGGACCCTGGTCGCTCTTGCGGCGGGGTTGTTCAGCGCCCAGGCACAAGACGAGTCTGAAGGGCTGGATGGGGCCACGCGCTTGCGTGTTCACGCGCTGTCGGGCGTGCAGCTTGACGAGCTGGCGAGCCATTTGAGTGATCAGTGGCACGGTCTGGTGAAGACGGACAACCTGCTCGGGCCACGTCACGCGCTGGGTGGTGTCCGTGTCCACCTGGGCGTCATTGATGCGCTGCTGAAGTCAGCCCGGCCGCCTGCTCGGCAGCGAGTCTTGCGGCTTGGCGCGCGGTATGCAGAGTCGGCAGCGTGGTTGAACGAGGATGCGGGCGATCTGCGGTCTGCCCGCCATTGGACGGGACGCGCAATGGAATGGGCGCTTGAGGCCGGAGATCGGCCGATGGTGGCCTGGACGTTGTTCCGCCGCAGCCAGCAGGCGGCGAGGGGCCAGGATGCGGCGCAGGTCGCCGGTCTTGCCGCAGCGGCGCGCCGGGAAGCGGATGGCGGGTTGGCCCAGCCCGCAATGGCGGCGATCTTGCAGCAGGAGGCGCATGCACATGCGCTCGACGGGGCCGAAGCTGCCTGTCACAGAACGCTTGATGAGGCTTATGACCTTGCTGCGGCGCCCGATGATCCTGGTGATGCATCAAGCGGTCACGGCTCGTTCTGCACGCATGCGTACCTGGACATGCAACGGGGTGCCTGCTGGTTGGCGCTTGGCTGCCCGGCGAGGGCGATTGCGCCGCTCGAAGCAGCTATTGGGGCGCTGCCTCCTGCGTACCGGCGTGACCGGGGGGTGGCGCTAAGCCATCAGGCAGCGGCGCTGGCCGCTGCCGGTGAGCCAGCCGAGGCGGCTGGTGCTGCTGTTAATGCGCTGGCTATTGCGCGGGAGTCCGGGTCGGGGAGAATTCTGCACATGGTCGTGCAGGTCGCTGGCGTCCTTGAGCTTTACAGTCACCTGGAACAGGTCGCTGGTCTGCGTGCCAGGCTGACCGAGGCTCCCGCGCTGTGACGGCCCTGCCGGCAGAAGAGGCAGCGATGCGGCGCGCTATCGCCATATCGGCTGCCGGACTCTGGACGGCAAGCCCGAATCCTCCGGTGGGCTGTGTGCTGCTCGGCCCAGACAGCCAGCTGATCTCAGAGGGCTATCACGAGCGCAAGGGCGAGGCACATGCGGAAACCCATGCACTCATGGCGGCTGGTCATCTCGCGAAGGGGGCCACGGCTGTCGTCACTCTGGAGCCGTGCAACCACGACGGACGAACGCCCGCATGCCGGCAAGCTCTCATCGACGCCGGCGTCAGCCGAGTGGTTATCGCTCTGCTTGATCCGACATCGCGTGGTGAGGGAGGCGCGGCAGCACTGCGTCTGGCCGGTGTCGATGTCCACGTCGGGGTGCTAGCGGATGAGGCCCGAGTGGTGCTCGGCCCGTGGCTCACGGCACTGCAAACACGACGCCCGGTCATCACCTGGTCGTATGTGATCAGTGATCGGGGAATCGGGGCTGCGGCCGAAGAGATGCCAGATGCCCGGCGGCTACGATTGGGCGCAGATGCCAACCTGCACGCGGATGGCACGGTCACCGAAGCGATTCCTGGCAGCCACGGCCACGGCATCCTGGATATGCACGGCGCCTGTGTCGGCGCGGGGCCTGCAGCTGTGGCAGCGTCCCTTTACGAGAACGGCGTGCGATCAGTGCTGCTAGTCGGCGGGCTGGACCTGGCTGCGCCCTACCTGGCCGCTGGACTGGTCGACCGCCTCTACGCCTACTTGCCAGACGGGGATGCTTCGCGGAAAGCGCCGACTGCGCTGCCCTGGCCGCAGGTGC
>JAIRTY010000744.1 GCA_031254715.1 Nocardiopsaceae bacterium
GGCATCTACCCGCAAGCTTCCGCTGCGAGGCAGTGTCTCGTACTCTTCCATGGCGATCCGGACAATCGGGACAGCTATCCCATAGAGCGCTGCAGCGGCTAGCGCGCCGATGGGCAGGAGCGGGTCGATTTCGGCGATCACTATGGCGGAGGGTCCGACTCCGCGCCGAATCTGCTCAGCCAGAACGGTTGCACTCGAACTGGAGCCGCGGCCGCGTGGCATGACAAGCACCCGGCCCTGCAAGGTCTCGCCGAATTGGGGATGGCGCCGGTCAACGATCGTGCCCGTCTCCGGGTCAGACCCGCCCCACAGAGAGAGCGGCTCATCGAGCCGCAGGATCGGGCCGCTGGCGCGGCCCTCGTGCAGCGTGGTTCCGATCACAGCTCACCGCCCCAGGAGATTTCATCCCGGACCACGTGACCAGAGCGGGCCGACGCGACACAGTCCATGATGGTGCCGTATACGACTCCCACGCCAATGTTCGCGGGCGCATACCACGCCCACTTAGCCGAGTTCGTCATGACGACGCCGATGCCTGGTCGCAGGGCGCTCGAGAGATACGTGCACGTGTCGACCAGGATTCTCGCGCCCGCCCGGCGGCAGATCTCCGCCGTGCCGAGCCGGTCGGCCTCCGCCAGGACGGCGCGACTGGTAGAAACCCAGAACTCGACGTCTTCGCAAATGGGGCCGCCGTCGCCGAGCATCGCCGCCAGCTGGGCGAACTCGGTCACCGAGAAGTGCGGCGTACCGACACTGACCGCGTCGATCCGGCCGCCGGCCACTGTGGAAAGCTCGTCGCGAGCGTCACAGAGGTCAGCGACGCTGACCGGCACGACCTGCCTGGGAGGCTGCTGCTGCAGCGCCGCCTCCAGCGTCGGCGCCTCCGGCGTAACTCCCACCATGTGGAAAAGGCCAACCCCGCCGCTGGATGCTGCCGCTGCCCCAAGCGCCTTGAGGCAATCCTCTGTCACCTCTGCGGTAATGCCAGCGATCACCGGTACGGAATCGCCGGCCCGGCGGCCAGCAAGATGGCCCAGCGCGCCCCAGGCAGCATCGTGGGACAGGACGTCCGCGGGCACTCCCGAACAGTCAAGAACGATCTCACCCCGCCGACCGTCGGTCAGGTGATAGCCGGCGTACGGGGCCCGGCCCGTGATGGCCGAGCACACGTCGAGGAAGTCGCCGTACCGGTCGGTGCGAGCGCCCAGCACCGAGTTCACGAAAACGATCGCGTTGGATTCAGCCCAGGCGACGTGCTCGCCGAACGCCGGCCGGCGGGAGATCTGGTAGGGCGCGCAGGTCCAGGTCGGTTCCGCCCCAAGCAGCTCATAGTCCTGCATCAGCCGAAGGGCACCTGCCCTATGTTCATCAGGGCCGGGCGTCAGAGCGGGATGCACGAGGTCGATGGACCCGACGTTCAGCGTGGTGGGCACTGACACACGCCCGCCCAGGGACAGCAGACGCTCCACGAAGTCGATCCCGGCCTGCCCGTGGTAAAGGCAC
This sequence comes from Nocardiopsaceae bacterium, assembly GCA_031254715.1. GTDB lineage: Bacteria > Actinomycetota > Actinomycetes > Streptosporangiales > Streptosporangiaceae > JAIRTY01. The sequence continues at coordinate 1,504 of JAIRTY010000744.1, forward strand.
CCGTCGATGTGCGCGGACCTCACCGGTATCAGTGAGCGGGCGCCGAGGATGCGGCCAAGGCGGACCACGAGTCCGAGCGCGAATGCGGCAGCTGGCCCAGCGTCGCCGTGCAGCATGGCGCGCTCGTCAGGGGTCAGCTCTGGATCTGTTAGTCCCAGTCCGCTCATGATCGGTTCCTTGCCACATCGATCAGGATTCCGAGGATCCGTTCTCCAATACTCGCGGATCCCGTCATGCGTGGTACGCCCCGGCGAACGAGCACCAGGGACGGATCCTGCTCGAAGTGCCACCAACCCATGCACATGCCGCGATACGCCGATGTCGGCTTCGATGTGGTGGTCGCCCGGACCGATCCGCAGACCAGGTCATGGCCGGCTACCGGACGGCGATCGCCGAAAGCGACCTCCGCCGACGATCACGTGTCAGCCGGGCCGATCGCTGAACGCAGCCCTCAGCTGATCCTCCTGCTGCACCGAGAGGTCCGAGCGGATCAGTTCCATGGCGTGTCCCTCGAACGCCTTCGCGACCGTGTCGAGCGCGGCCTCCACGCTCAGGAGCACGAGTGCCGATGTCCCCAGCTTCATGTCAGCCCTGACCGCCTCGAGCATCGCGGCGTCGATGCCGGCCTTCCTGAGCCGCTTGGCGAGCGACGAGGCCTTACTGCCCTCGTCAGTCACATGCTCCTGTACCTGCGGGCCCGATGCATAGTGCGGCCAGCGGATTATGGCGACATCCAGCACATCGATGACGTCCTGGGAATCCAGTTGCTTAAGTCTGAGGACGGCCGCATCGGCCCCCTCAGTGCCGCCGAACCGCCACGCTGTTGTTGACATGGATTCGCTCCTCCCCCCGGTGCCTTCCGGCAGTGCCATCAGCCGATGGGAATGGGCTGACGAGCAAGTACCGGAAGAACTGCCCGTACACACCCACGCGGGGCCGCCCGGCCGGCAGGTAGTGCCCGTTCCCCCTGGTCAGCAGACCGGGGCACCGTGACCACGCCTTGCTGTGACACAGTTTGATCCCCTTGTCCGGTTGGTTCCCCGATGGCCGGAGCACACACGTCCCGGCGGGCCGGCGATCGCTGCCGCCGGCCGGTCAGGCGCCTGACGGGCGGTCAACGGCCGGCCCCAGAGCTCCGCATCTGCCTCACCCCTCGCACAGCGCGCCAGGCCCTTGACAGGTCAGGAGAAATCAGCCCTGCAGGATGATGACTGGTGCTTCGCCAGCTGCCGAAAGTATGGATATGACGCTCTACACCGACATCCCGACCCGCTCCGAGATCGAGGCGCTCTGGCAGGACGACCCGTCGGCCGCCGTCTCGATCTATGTGGAGACCACGCCCGACTCCTCGGGTGAGGCAGAGCGGATCGCTTACAAGAACACAGTGCGGGAGGCGCTTGCGCAGCTCGCAGATGCAGACAAGAGGCAGCTCGCCGGGCTGGCCGAGGAGCTCGCAGTCCTGGCGGACGAGGACTCCGACGAGTTCTGGCGGCACCAGGCCCGCAGCCTTGCCGTGTTCGCCACTCCCACCTCGCTGCGCAGCTTCCGGCTGCCGAACCGGCTCACGCCGGTCGCGGTCGGCGGGACCCGGTTCTTCGTCAAGCCGCTCCTACGCGCGGTGACCTTCCCGCAGATCGCGTTCGTGCTAGCACTGGCCCAGGGTTCGGTCCGGCTGCTGGAGACTGTGCCCGGCGCTCCCCCGCGGGAGGTGCGCGTGCCGGACATGCCGACGGATGTGGCGAGCGCGGTCGGTAAGTCGTCGATCAGAGACCGGGCGCCGATCCGCAGGGTGCAGGGCACGGAGGGGCAGAAGCTGCGGATGGCGCAGTTCTCCCGGCTCGTCGACTCCGCGCTGCGCGAGGTGCTGCCCGGGCAGGGAGTGCCGCTGGTCCTCGCCGCGACCGAGCCGCTCGACAGCATCTTCCGCGCTCACTGCCGCTACCCGGACCTGGTGCCGCAGAGCCTGCCCGGCAATCCGGAGGCCCGCGGCGACACCGAGCTAGTCGCCGCTGCCCGCGAGATCCTCGACAGCTGGTACGCCGATCGGCTCGAGGAAGAGAAGCAGACCTTCGCCGACCGCTCGCACCAGGGCCGGACCTCGACCGATGTCGCCGGCCTGGCCCGCCTCGCCACCCGCGGCGCCGTGGATACGCTCTTCGTCGACATCGACGCCAGCGTCTCGGGGGAGGTAGACGAACTCGGCGAGGTGACCTTCTCGGCCCCGGAAGCGGGCAGCTCGGGCGATGTCGTGGACGAGGTCGCCCGCCGGGCCTGGCTCTCCGGTGCCCGGCTGCTGGCCGTCCGGCACGAGGACGTGCCCGGAGGAGGAGACATTGCGGGGACCCTGCGGTACGCACCGGCGGCGTTAGCGATCCGCCGCGGCGCAGGGCATCGCCGGTCCGGCCCGTTCATCTCAAGCCCCGGCAGACGCATAGACATGGTCCCAGTTGTAGCCGGACCAGCCGTCCGACGGCCCCATCATTGAGCCGGCGGCTGAGAGAGGCACTCGCCTGCTGCCTGCCGTCCTGGTGTGTGCGCGGCGGTTCAGCCGCCGTTCTGGCCGGCGGAATCCGTCGTCACGGCCGTCAGCCGGTGCTGAGAGCGCACGACGAGTAGCACGCTCACCGCCACGATTCCCAGTGTGAACCACCAGTTGTAGTGGGAGATGGTCTTGGCAGCGACGACCGCGTGGTGACCGAGCGTGTACCCCAGCCCGGTGAGCAGGCCTGCCCATAGCAGCGCGCCGATGAGGTCCAGGACGAGGAGCGTGACGAGCCTCATCCCGGCCCAGCCAGCTACGACAAAGACGATCGCCCGGGGGATGGGGAGGAAGGAGCTGAGCACCACAGCCGGCCAGGTGAACTTGCGGCCGGCCCGCTGTACCCGCTCCGAATGCTTAGCGACGCGCCGGCTGCCAGGCAGCAGCATCAGAAACCGCTCGCCCCATAGCCGCCCCGCCCACCAGTACAAGGCGTCGAACTTCAGCAGTCCTGGAATCGCGGCAAGCACAACCACGGCGAGCGTTCCGTCCCCGGCCCTGGCGAACGCGGCGGCCGAGATGATGGCTTCGGTGCTGCCATTCAGCAGTTCAGCCACGACCGGGTGAGTGCCGACCAGCGATACTCGCAATGGCAGCAAGGCCCAGTAGAAACAGCCGCTGAGCACGATTCCCAGCCAGCAGAGGATGTCTGCGGCCCGCGGCTTGCCGTGCCAGGGCAGCCGCGGATCGTTCCACGGATCCGCCTTCCCGGGCGCGGGCGTGCCAGCGGTAGCAGCGCCTTCAGCGGCCGGGGCCGGTTCCGCCTCTGGGGTGCTCATGAGCTAGTCCCTAAGGTCGTAGTTGTCCGGGGTTCGTGCCCCGGATGCCCAGGGCTTCGGGGTGTGGCTGATGACTGGTTGCCGTTGTGGTGGCTCGGGGAGAATGGCCGCCCCGTTGCCCTGGACTCCCTGGCCGCTGATTGAGATCTGATGCGAGCCGTCGCTGTTTAGGGACCTGCCGGCAGGGTTGTCCACGGGCTGAACAGCGCTGATGAGAGGACGGGCCGGGTGACGGTTCGTGATGTGATCTGGGTCGGTATCGATGCCGGGAAAGCCAGCCACCACGCCGCGGCGGTCGACGCTGACGGCAGGCTGTTGTGGTCGATGAAGGTCGCCAATGACCAGCGGCGGATCGAGGAGCTGATCACCCGGGCGGGCAGATCCGGCGGCCAGGTGCGGTGGGCGGTGGACCTGGTCAGCCCTATGGCGTCGCTGCTGCTGGCGGTGCTGCTGACCAGCGGCCAGGACGTGGTCTACGTGCCCGGCCGGATGGTTTCCGGACTTGCCGGGGCGCTGGGCGGGGAGGGCAAGACCGACGCCAAGGACGCCCGGGTCATCGCTGACATCGCCCGGATGCGCCGGGATCTGGC
>JAIRTY010000803.1 GCA_031254715.1 Nocardiopsaceae bacterium
TACGGAGTTGAGGGCTGCAGACCCTGCGCACCTTTTGCCGGTGCCGTTGCCGTGACTCACTTGATGTGCGACGGATCGTCTCCGCTTGATGTGCGACGGACCCTAGGTTTACTGGAACGGTATGGGTTCACCCCATTGCTGGGTTCGTTCGGCTACCCAGGCCTTGCGGCCCAGCAGCTGGGTGAGGACCTGCTCAAGCGCGGCCCGGTCACGAAGTGTCCTGAAGGCGGCGGGCTCCCGCTGGCCGACGTTGAACGTGCCCAGGGTGTCATCGGTCATGGGGTCATGATGCCTGGTAGGCCGACGCCTTGTGCCGCTTGATGTCGCGGCTGGTCGTGCGCCGCGCGGTTATGACGGAGCCGTCCACCGTGATCTGGTAGGTGTCGGCCTCGACGGTGATTTCGGCGGTCTTGCCCGCGTGCGTGAGGCCGGCTGGATGCGCTGGCCGCCGATCATGATGGCGCCCCGGACTGAGACCCGCCGCTGGACGACCTGGGGTTGTGGCATCTGTGGCGGGCCCGCGGTTCCGGCGCGTGCTCCGCGCAGCCGTGGCCGCGCTTGTTCGGTGACGGGGCAGGCGACGGTCCGGGCGAGGGTGGTGCCGGTGAGGATGTGGGCGAGCGGGCCGTCCAGCCGCAGGGTGACCCGCTGCCCGGCCAGCGGCAGCCCAGCGGTGATGACGTGGTTGCCGACGCTGATGTTGCCGGAGCCGCTGACGGTCCGCTCGATCTCGATCACGCCCCCAGTTGGCGGGGGCAGTGGCGGCGGCCCGGCGGCGACGGCGCGCGCGTGTAACCGCAGATCGGATCGCCCTGCCAGCCCTCGTTGGCGATGTTCTGCTCGCTCGTTCGGGGTGCCTAGTCGCGGGGCGGTGGGGCCTGAGGGAGGGCCTATCGCTGATGCACCGGTCTGGTGCCCTGCGAAGCGATCTGGCCTGCCCGTCGACGGCGGCACGGGTAATCGGGGTGGCTCCGGGTTGAAGATGTGAGACTGAGGCAGTGATCGACGTGCCGGCGGTTGTGCGAAACAAAGCCCGCGCGGCCGGCGCCGAGGACTGGCTCGAGCGATTGCCGGCGCTTGTCTCGAGCCTGGAGGCCGACTGGTCGATCACGGTCGGGCACCCCTATGAGGGCGGCACGGAGGCTTTCGTGGCGGGCGCGACCCGGGCGGATGGTACCCCTGCCGTCCTGAAGGTGCTCGTCCCAGGGACGGGGAACAACGCCTCCAACGAGGCGACCGTCCTCCGTCTCGTCGGCGGCGACGGATGCCCGGTGCTCTATCGGTATGACCCCGCCCAGGGCGCCTTGCTCATGGAGCGGCTGGGCCGGCCCATGTATGAGCTTGGACTGCCGCTCGCCCGTCGCCTGGAGATTCTTTGCGCTACCGCTGAGCGCATATGGCGGCCGGCACCAGACTGCGGGCTGCCCACGGGTGCGGACAAGGCCCGATGGCTCGCCGGCTTCATTGTGACGTCGTGGGAGGAGCTCGACCGTCCGTGCTCCGAGAAGACTGTCGACCATGCTCTGGCCTGCGCCGCCCGGCGGGCTCAGGCGTATCGCGACGAGAGGGCTGTGCTGGTCCACGGCGACGTGCACCAATTGAACGCGCTCCAGAACGACGGCGGCTTCAAGCTGATCGATCCTGACGGCCTCCTGGCCGAGGCCGAGTACGACCTGGGTGTCCTTATGCGGGGCGATCCCGTCGAGCTGCTTGGCGGCGACCCCGTCGACCGGGCCCGCTGGCTGGCCGCCCGCACGGGGCTCGATCTCGTCGCCATATGGGAGTGGGGCGTTGTCGAGCGGCTGTCGTCAGGACTGCTCTGTACCCGCATCCACCTACAGCCCCTCGGCCGCGACACGCTGGCGGCGGCCGAGGCCGTCGCCGGCCTGATGATCGGCTAAAGGAACGAGAGTCCGGCACCAGGACGCCGCCATGAGGCGTCCATCCCGTCGGCAGCGCCTTGGAGCCGGCCCGCACTTCGATCGTGCCCGGCATGCTTCACTGCGTCCGGGTTCGGCCGCTGCCCCGTCGAGCCTGCGGGTCTGTAGCCAGCGTTGTAGCCGAGACTGATTGTGTGGCGCTGGACGCGATGAGATAGGCCGAGACGTCGGCACTGTCGGGCCTGTTCGCGCGGGAGTCCGTGCGATACGGCGGACGGGCTGAGACGCTGCCCGGCTTGCTCATAACCCAGAGGTCGAAGGTTCAATCCTGCCCCCGCTACCAGCCAAAACGGCCTTCGGAACGTCGTTTCCGGGGCCGTTCCGGCTACTTGTGACCAAGCTCCTGGTCACACCCGCGGCCGATCGCTGGGCGCCTGGCCGGAGGTAGCGCCGGTGCGCCTGATCGCGCCCCGCAGCTGAAGCTGCCGGCCGGCACCCAGCATCAGGGTGAGCGCCGTTGCGGCTGTGGCGGTCAACGCGAACATCTGGCGTGGTGTCATGCCGGTCATTCCCTTCGGCACGGTGACCGGCTCCCGCCGGTCACCGGGTGGCATGGTGTGCGGCGCGGATGGCGAAGGCCGCCGTGAGCATGGCGAGCGCGGCCCCGGCGATGAGCAGCGGAGACGGTCCGGCCGGATGACCGTGTACCAGGACCGTGCCCATGTAGTTGGCGGCGGCGAGCTGGTTGACCGCGGCGTACCACAGCAGCACGTAGACGACCTGGAACACGCGCTGGGTGCGGGTGGCAGTGCCCAGCAGCAGCGCGAGCGAGGGGATGAACAGGGCGCCAGCGGCCCAGGCGGCGACGCGAGAGCCGTCGGCTGCGATCGCCATCTGGAGCATCGGTCCGAGCCCGGCAGCGGCGGTGAGCGCCAGCCCGGCCAGCCATTCGGCCGCCAGTTGCCGGTACGCGCCGGGATAGCAGCCGAGCAGAGTGCCGAGCCCGTTCTCCCGGCGCTGGGCGCCCAGCCGGGACCAGATCAGAACGGGCCAGATCCAGGCCGCGGACAGCAGCAGCGCGGTGCTGCTGCCTCCAGGCTTGACCAAGGTGGCGGGGACGGCGACGCCGGCCACGTTCACCGCGGCCGCTGCCAGCCACCACCAGGCGGGGAT
>JAIRTY010000821.1 GCA_031254715.1 Nocardiopsaceae bacterium
CGATCTCCTCCAGGATGTCCTCGATCGTGACCAGCCCGGCCGTGCCGCCGTACTCGTCAATCACGACGGCCACGTGGATCTGGCGGGCCTGCATCTCCCGCAGCAGCTCGACGACCGGCTTGCTCTCGGGGACGAAGGAGGCCTGGCGCATCACCGACTCCACCTTCCCGGTTTCTCCGCCCGGGCGGTCCTGGCTGCGGGCCACCAGGTCCTTCAGGTAGGCGATGCCGATCACGTCATCGGAGTTCTCGCCGGTGACCGGGATCCGCGAGAAGCCGCTCCGCAGCGCCAGCGAGAGCGTCTGCCGGACGGTCTTGCCGCGCTCGACGAAGACCATGTCGGTGCGCGGGACCATCACCTCGCGGACGATCGTGTCCCCCAACTCGAACACCGAGTGGATCATTTCCCGCTCGCCCGGCTCGATCACCCGGCGCCGTTCCAGCAGGTCGACCAGGCCGCGAAGCTCCTCCTCCGAGGCCGACACCGCCTCTCGCCCGCCGCGCCCGGGCGTGAGCAGGCTGCCGGCCGCGAACAGCCAGCCCGGTACCGGGCCGAGCGCGCGGCCCACCGGGTACAGCACCCGCGCGGCGACCGCGGCGGCCCGCAGCTCGTAGGGGTGCCCCAGGGTGCGCGGGCCGATCCCGGTGACGAGGAAGAATGCCGCGGTCATGATCACGAAGGTGATAACGAACGGGCGCCAGCCCATCCCGAGCCACTGCACCAGGGCGGCGGCCACGGCCACGGTGGCGGCGACTTCGCCGCACACCCGGCCCAGTGCCAGCAGGCTGACGTAGCGGGGGGCGTCCGACAGGACCGCGAGCAGCCGTTCCGGGCTGCTGGAGACCTGGCCAAGCTCACGCGCGCTGGCACGGGAGATGCGGACCAGCGCGATCTCGGCGTAGGCGGCAAGCCCGGCGACCAGCGTAAGCAGGACCGCGACCGCGATCAGCCACGCCATCCCGGCCTCACCCGGATCCTTCCCGCTCCGGGCCGGCGTGGCCGGCGTGGCCGGCTTCGCGGCCGGGCCGCTCCTGGCCGGCCTCATCCGCCTCCCGGGCGGACCGCCTCCGGCCGGCCTGCCGGGCTTCCGGGGCGGCCTGGCCGGACCGCCACCCGGCGAGCAGGCGGTCCTGCAGGGCGAACATGGCGGTTCGCTCCTCCGGCTCCGCGTGGTCGTAGCCGAGCAGGTGCAGGATGCCGTGCGCGCAGAGCAGGTCGAGCTCGTCCGCCGGCGGGTGGCCTGCCTGCCGCGCCTGCTCGGCGGCCACGTCCGGGCACAGCACCACGTCCCCTAGCAGGCCGGGCTCGGGGCCGCTGTCGCTGCCGGCGCGCTCGCTGCCCGGCGGCGGCGGCCGCAGCTCGTCCATGGGGAAGGCCAGCACATCGGTCGGCCCCGGCTGGTTCAGCCAGCGCTGGTGCAGGTCGGCCATGGTGACCGGGTCCACCAGCAGCACCGACAGCTCCGCCAGCGGGTGCATCCCCAGCTCGTCAAGGACATACCGGGCCAGCGCCGTCAGCCCGGTCTCGTCCACGGTGACGCCTGACTCGTTGGCGATCTCAACGCTCATGCCAGCCGCCGCCTACCTGGCGCGCTTGCCGCCGGAGCGGGCGGCGCTCCCCCGGCGGCCGCTTCCGGCCTGCCGGGGCGAGGCCTCGTCCCGCACCCGCGCGTCATACCGCTCATAGGCATCCACGATGTCACTGACCAGCCGGTGCCGTACCACGTCGTGGCTGGTGAGCCGGGAGAAGTAGATGTCATCCACCCCCGTCAGGATGTCCTGCACCAGCCGCAGCCCGCTGGTCTGGCCATTACCCAGGTCCACCTGGGTAATGTCGCCGGTCACCACGATCTTCGACCCGAAGCCGAGCCTGGTCAGGAACATCTTCATCTGCTCCGGCGAAGTGTTCTGGGCCTCGTCCAGGATGATGAACGAGTCGTTCAGGGTGTTGTGGGTCAGCAGGAAGTCCTCGGTCGTGTAGAGGGAGTCGGCCGCGGCCACCGCGATGCACACGGCCTCCCCCCGGCCGGCCGGCTCGATGCTATCGATGAACCGCATCGGCCGCCCGCCGCCGCCTTCGGCGCGGTACGTCTCCCGCTTCCGGCTGAGCTGGAACGGCTCGATGCCTTCCGGCAGCCGGATGTCGATGATGTAGGCGTCGTGGCGGTGATGGACGAGGCGCCCCCTGGCGAGATGCGGCGACCGGCCAGCGGCCGGGCGGACGCGCTGGTAAGCGACTCCGCCGAGCGACCGGACCAGGAAGATCACGTCGTCGCGCAGCCGCGGCGACGTGGTCGTGTACTGCACCCGGCAGGTCCGGCCGCGCTGGACGACGGGACCGCCGTCGGTGTCGAGCAGGCCCTGCAGCACGGCCAGCCTGACTTCCGCCGAGTTGTACAGGTACAGGTCAGGCACGAACTTGGTACTCGACCGGGTGCCGTAGAGACCAAGCTGCCGGGCCGCTGCGGTCACCGGATGAGGTGCCGTGATGACCCCCCACGGCGACCTCGTCCGGGTCAGGATATATTCGGGACCGCCCCCGGGCCGGACGCCTCTGGGCCGGACCTCGATGCCCGGCACCAGGCATTTTAGTGCTAGCGCGAGCTCGGGGTCGACCGTCCCGAATCTCGGCATGTGCGTCCCGGTCAGGCAGCCGTCACCGAGCAGCAGCCCCAGCGCGTACGGGTCCAGCGGGATCTCCCGGTGCGGGAAGCACACCGGCGCGCTGTGCAGCGGGAGCTCGTACCGGTGGTAGTGGTTCGCGCGCAGGTTCCCGATCATCTCGCGGGTGGTGAGGACCCGCAGCGGCTTGCCGCGGCGGCGGTCGTCCCTGGTCGCCACCGCCCACAGGTGGTCGCCCGTGCACAGCGTGGAGCCGCCGTCCTGGGCGGTGACCCGGTAGAGGTCCTTCTCCCCCTGCGGGTACACGCCGAGCACCGGGGTCGGCTCCCCGTCCGACCCGGTCACCAGGTCGCCGACGGCCACCGAGCCGATCGGCCGCCACCCGTCCGGCGTCAGCACCGGCGTTTCCGCAGCGTTCGCCCTACCCCGCATGTACGCCAGCGGGGCGACCTCGATCGTGCCGGCCGCCATCAGGCGGGGGATCGAGTCGGGGTCGAGCATGTCGTGCAGCGCGTCGTACAGCGGCCGCAGGTACGGGTCGATCTTCTCGTAGAGGGTGCCGGGCAGGAAGCCGAGCCGCTCCCCAGCCTCCACCGCGGGGCGGGTCAGGATGATCCGGTTCACGTCCTTGGCCTGCAGCGCCTTGACGGCCTTGGCCATGGCCAGGTAGGTCTTCCCGGTCCCGGCCGGGCCGATGCAGAACACGACCGTGTGCTGGTCGATCGCGTCCACGTAGCGCTTCTGGTTGAGGGTCTTCGGCCGGATGGTGCGGCCCCGCGCGGACAGGATGTCGACGGTCAGCACCTCGGCCGGGCGGATCCCCGACTTGCGGCGCAGCATCGGCACGATCCGCTCCACCGCCCCGGCGGTCACTTCCGTGCCGCCTTCGAGCAGCGCGATCAGTTCTTCGAACAGCTCCGATACCAGCGCGCTCTCAGCCGGGCTGCCGGTAATCGTGATCTCGTTCCCCCGGACGTGAATATCGGCGTCAAAGGAGCGCTCGATCACGCGAAGCAG
>JAIRTY010000067.1 GCA_031254715.1 Nocardiopsaceae bacterium
CGATCTCCCCAGGTCGATCATTTTGTCGGCTCGCCCATCCCACCCGGCGATCTGGACGGCGTTCGCCTCGGCGTCGTCCTCCGCGGCAGCCAAGTCGATGAGGACCGCCAGATCGGCCACCCGCTGGACCACCGGGGCCGCTACCCGCCGCTGTGCAGCGTGCGGTTCGCGCTGCAGGAACTGACCGGCCGCCCGAGCCGCGACTACGTCACCGCTGACCTGCACGAGGATTGGGTGGAACCGGCACACCCGGACAGTGAGCGGTCCTAGGCATACCTTGGCCGGGCGGGGGAAGCGAGTGCGGATGCGCTCATCAGGACGGGGACCGGTGCTGAGGGCGTCGATGTCCGCTCAAGCCGAGGAGGGGCCGCCATGGGCATGGTCGACAAGCTTCGCAACAGGATCCGGATGGGCACGGGCCGCGCCAAGGCCAAGCTGGGCCGCGCCTCCGGTGACCCCTACCTGGAGACGAAAGGCCGAGGCCAGCAGGCTGGCGGCGCCGCGCGCCAGGTAGGTGAGCAGGCCAAGGATGCCGGCCGGAACGCACGCGAAGCGTTCAAGAAGTAGCCGGACCGGGCACGTCATGCAAACGGCTCTGTCTCACTTTCGGTAGTGACGGTGCGTCGAGCTAGCTGAGCAGGATGCGGTAGCGGAGGGCAGGCGGCGGTCAGCTCGGAGAGCGTGATGGGCTCTGCGAGCACGAAGAGCCCATCCAGCCCCCGGCCGCCGTGGGAGCTGAAACCGTGCCGATGCCTGAGCCCGCACACTGACGCGCTGACTGGCGCGTCAGTGTTGCTCACGGGTACTGGGGTCGCTGTGGGACCCAAGGTCCGGCGCCGCCAGAACCCGTGTCCTTACCGACTCGGCCAGGTTCGTGGCCCAGTCCGCGGTCTTGCCGTGCTGATCGGCCCCGTCTTCGCCGGGGTCGGTATGGGTAGCCAGGTGCCGGGCCAGCGCGGCGGTCTCCTCCAGCGCCGCTACCGCCGCCCAGAGCTTGGCCTCTGCCGAATCGGCCTGGGCGGCGGCGAGTGCCTGCGGCGCGAACTGGTGCCCCACGTGGCAGCGGTAATACGAGATCCGGGGCAGGACGGTCTCGGCGAGGGCCCCGCCGCACTCGGGGCAGGCCAGCCGGGTGAGCCGGGTCTCTCCGGGGGACAGGAACTGCAGGTCGCTGCTCTCGTCCATACTCACCTCCGTGCCCTGCGGCTGCGGCGGGCGTGGCCAGGTCACGAGCCCGGATTCGCCCAGCATCGCACTCACCGTCGCGCCCAGCTTGGAGCCCGGCACCGCGAGGGCACCCGGGGCCGCGGCCAGCGCCGCCGCCGGCATCGACGGCTGGGCCGCCTCGTCTGGATCCTGCACCACCACCAGGCCACGGGCCTGCGACACCAGCGCGGCGCCGACCGCGCCGTCGTCCAGCAAGCCAGACAGCACCACCGCCACCACCCGGTCACCGAACCACCGGGCGGCGCTGGCGAACATGACGTCGACGGCCGGCCGGGTATGGTTCACCCGGGGCCCGTTGCTCAGCTCGGCAACCCCGCCTCGCACCAGCAGATGGCAACCGGGCGGGGCTACATAGATCCTGCCTCGCTCCAGCCGCTCTCCGGTCCTGGCGTGCGCGGCCGGCAGCGGACCCGCGCGGGACAACAGCCAGGGGAGGCGGCTGCGCGCGTGCTCCCCCACGTGCATCGTCACCAATACCGAGCCCGGCAGGTCGGTCGGCAGCGCCGCTGCTAGCTCCCGCAACGGCTCCAGGCTGCCGGCCGAGCCGCCGATGGCACCGTTGTCCGTGTCTTCACGGTAACCGGCCTTGATCGGGTGATCCCCCACTTCGCCACCCTCGAGCAGGCCCTGGCCGGGCCGCCTGCCGCCAGGCTCCGGCCGGAGCGCGGCAGCCGTTCGCCCGGGATGCGCACCCGGTTAAGCGCAATAGGCCGGTTCCCGCGAGCATGAAAACATCCAATGGCTGATCGCCGGAGGTGCGAACAGTGTGGCACCGTGTTCGTGCCGCGCCGAGAGCATGCCCGGTTTTGCTGCGTGCGCTGCCGTGCCGCGTGGAACCGTGCGCACATGGGCGATCCGCTGGTCGAGGCGAGCGCCCTGCTGTGGTCGGTCACCGCGATGAGCGAGGCAACCGCGCGGCTTGCCCAGGCCGGGATATGGGACCTGGCCCGGGCCCAGGTGGTGATCGGAGAGGCGGTGTGGTGGGTCACCTTGGTCGACGCCACGCTGGTGCGCCACCATGCTGAGGTCTACGACGCCGTGGTAGCCGGCCAGTTTGCCGCCCAGCGCCCGCTCATCGAAGCGACGCTCGCCGGGCTGCGGTTTGTCCGCAACCAGGCCCATGACGAAGCCGGCCTCGCCCACTTCGTCCAGGCTGCCGGAGCCGGCCCGGCGGCAGCCGACGGGCGGACCACTGGCTGGAGGTGGATGCCGGTGTCACGGCCGGTGCTGATGACGCTCTCGCCGCGGGCGCAAGCGTGCGAGATGACCAGGTATCAGGCCTACCAGGCCCACCTTGCGGGCTTCACCATCGGCGAGATCTTCCGCCGGGCCACGACCTTCCTCACGCTAACCGCCGCCAACGCGGGCTCCCTAGGTGACCTTGCTTACGCACACGCCAGCAACGAACGCATGAATCGCCCGGAGGTGGGGCAGTCATGACCGACGGGGAACGCACGTCATCCACAGTAGGCCTCGCCGGGAGACGGACCACCGTCGTCTCGTGCTGGATGTGCGGAACCCGCCTGTACCGCAGCCAGATGATGCCCGATGGCGGCAGTGCCTGCGGCGACATCCGGTGGTACTGCCAGGACACCCGGACCTGTACCGCACGGTGGACATCAGCCCGGCGCCAGGCAGGGTTGCCCTAGCCGGAGTAACACACAGAACGGGTGCGCCGCCAGGGACTCGAACCCCGAACCCGCGGATTAAGAGTCCGCTGCTCTGCCAGTTGAGCTAGCGGCGCTTGAGACTCAGTGATGGTAACAGCATCGCCGCCCAGGGCGCGAACTGGCGATGCCGGAGCCAGCAGGCCCATTTCCGCCCGAACCACGCCCCGGCGTCAGTGCCCTATGAACCGCCCGAAGGCCTGCGCCAGCTTGGACTGGCGGCCGGTCCGTTCCTCCCGCCGGTCGGCCCAGGACGTCGCGTGCCGCCCGGCGTTCACGCCCAGCCAGCGCAGTGGCTCGGGCTCCCACTGGCGCGACCGGTGGCCCACCCAGGGCAGCCGGGTCAGCGCGGTGTCCCGGCCGAGGACGAGGTCGGCCAGGGTCCGCCCGGCCAGGTTGGTGGTGGACACGCCGTCCCCGACGTAGCCGCCCGCCCAGCCCATGCCGGTCCCGCGGTCGAAGCCGACGGATGCGCACCAGTCCCGGGGGATGCCGAGCGCGCCGCCCCAGGCATGGGTGATCGCGGCGCCGGCCGCGGCCGGGAAAAGCTCGGCCAGCGTGTGCCGCAGCGCCCCGAACACGGCCGGTTCCTGCTCGAACTCCGGCCGGATCGCCGATCCCAGGTGATAGGGCGCGCCCCTGCCGCCGAAGGCGAACCGCCCGTCGACGGTCCGCTGCCCGTAGATGATCATGTGGCGGAAATCGGCGAAGGTCGGTCGGCTGCCTAGCCCGATCTGGTTCCAGGCCTGCTCCGGCAGCGGCTCGGTGGCGATCATCAGCGAGTACACCGGGATGACCGCGCGGTGCAGCCCCGGCAGTTGCGACGTGTAGCCCTCGGTCGCCCGGATCACGTACTGCGCCCGGACGGTGCCGGACGCGGTGCTGACCCGGCCCGGGGCCAGCCCGGTGACCGGCGTGCCCTCGTAAACCGCCACGCCCCGGCGGCGCAGCGCCTCGGCCAGGCCCCTGGCCAGCCGCGCCGGGTGGATGGCGGCGCAGTGGGGGGTGAACGTGCCGCCCAGCACGCCGGTCGCCCCGGCCTGCTCGCGCGCCTCAGACTCAGACAGCAGCCGCAGGTCGTCCTCGCCGAAGCCGAACTCGCGTGCCTCGCTCACCTCGGCCCGGGCGCGTTCGAGCTGCGGGCCCGACCGGGCGAGCATCACGGTCCCGCCCTTGGCCCAGTGACAGTCGATCCCCTCCGCCGCGGCCGCCTTGCCGACCTCGTCCACGGTGGCCTGCATCGCCCGGTACATGGCGGTGGCCTGGCCGCGGCCGTTCAGCCGGGCCAGCTTGGACAGCGAAGCCGGGAACAGCGCCGAGCACCAGCCGCCGTTGCGCCCGGACGCGCCGAAGCCGGCGATCTCCTGCTCGCACACCGCGATCCGCAGGTCCGGCTGCGCCGCCGCCAGGTAATAGGCAGTCCACAGCCCGGTCAGCCCGGCGCCGACGATCACCACGTCCGCGTCGGTGTCCCCGCTCAGCGGTGTGGCGGGAGCCAGCGGTCCCGGCACCGTGTCGAGCCAGAACGACAGCTTCCTGTATGACTGTTCAGTGCCCATGTGGTCCATCGTGGCATGCCGCGCCCCGGTCACCGGCACTGGTCGGGCATGCTGGTGCCCATGCCCCGTGACCCGTCGCCCGCCGGCCCGCTGCCGGTCCCGCTCCAGCCCGCCGGCCCGTACCGGATCATGCTCGTGTGCCTGGGCAACATCTGCCGTTCGCCGATGGCGGCGGTGGTGCTGCGGGCAGAGCTGGCACGGGCCGGGCTCGCCGGCGCGGCCGAGGTCGACAGCGCCGGCACCGGCGACTGGCACGTGGGGGAGCAGATGCACGGGCCCGCCCTGGCCGAGCTGGCCCGCCGCGGCTACGACGGGTCGCAGCACCAGGCCCGCCAGATCCAGCGGAACGAGATCGGCGGCTACGACCTGGTACTCGCGATGGACCGGGCCAACCTGGCCAGCCTGCGGCGGCTGGCGCCTGCCGCGTTCGCGGCCGGGCGGGTCAGGTTGTTCCGTTCCTCCGACCCTGCACTCACGGCCGGGGACGCCTACGACGGTGAGGTACCGGACCCCTACGGCGGCGGACCGGACGACTTCGCCCTCGTGTTCGAGCTGGTGCAGGCGGCGGCCCGGGCGCTGGCCGCACAGCTGGCCGGCCTGCTGGGCGCGCGGGCGCCCGGAGCGTGACGGCGCAGCCGGCGGCTGACCTCGGGGCCCGGATCGCCGGGCTGACCGGGACCGGCGTTTCCGGCCTCCGGCTGGCCGGCTCCCAGCACAGGTGGGACCACTACCGGGTGCAGCTCGCCGACGGCCGGACCGCGTTCGCCAAGGCTGCCAGGGAAGACCTGGCCGGGCTGTTCGAGGCAGAGGCGCGGGGGCTGGCCTGGCTCGCGCAGGCGGGCGAGGTGCCGCTGCCCGAAGTCCTCGGCTGGGACGCCGCCACCCTGGTGGTGTCCTGGCTTCCGTCGGATTCCGCTGATCCGGAATCTGCGGAACGGTTTGGTGCCCGGCTGGCGGCCCTGCACGAGGCGGGAGCCCCGTCGTTCGGTGCCCCGTGGCAGGGTTTCATCGCCAGCGTGCCGCTGCCGAACGAGCCGGCCGGCGGGTGGCCGGCCTGGTATGCGAGCCAGCGGCTGCTGCCATACCTGCGCCGGGCCGCCGACGCGGGCACGCTGACCGGCGCCGGCGTGCGGCTGATCGAGACCGTCATGTCGCGCATCGACAGCCTAGCCGGGCCGGCCGAGCCGGCCAGCCGGATCCACGGCGACTGCTGGTCCGGCAACGTGCTGTGGTCAGGCGGGCAGGGCTGGCTGATCGACCCGGCGGCGCACGGCGGTCACCGGGAAACCGACCTGGCGATGCTGGCCCTGTTCGGCGCGCCGTACCTGGACCGGATCATGGCCGGCTACGCCGGCCGGGCGCCGCTGGCCGACGGCTGGCAGGCGCGGGTGCCGCTGCACCAGCTCCACCCGTTGCTGGTGCACGTGTGCCTGTTCGGCGCCTCCTACACCGAATCCGCGCTGAGCGCCGCCCGGTCCGCGCTCGCCGCCGGATGATGCGGGAGCAGCCGGACCGGAAGCGGCGTCAGCGGCGGGGGGTCAGCCCGGAAACCACGTCGGCGACCGTGAACGCGGTGGTCTGGGTCAGCAGGCGGCCGGTGATCTTCACCGTGTACGGGCCGGGGACCAGCCCGGTGGTGTCGATGGTGGCCGTGACGGCGCCGTTGCCGTCAGGGCCCGTCACCGCGAGTGGCTGCTGATGGGAGTCGCCGGGCCCGGTGACGGTGGCCGTCACGTGGTCCCAGGCCTGTCCCGGCACCGTCGAGTCCGGGTCGGCGAACGGCGGGCCCGTCACCCCGAACTGCCCGGGAAGCGGCGGGAACACGCCGAAGCCGTCCTGGATGATGGTGCCGTTCGGGGACCTGCCCGGGATGAAACCCTCCCCGGTGACCGTGACGGCCTGACCGCGCGTGACCTCGTGCGCGGACGCGCCGATGTCGCCTCGCAACTGGTTCAGCTCACCCTGTGCCTGCTGGCTCGGCTGGTCCGGTCCGTGCTGGCTGTCGATCTGCTTGACCAGGGCGGGCACGAAATCCGGCGCGAAGATGGTGCCCCAGCCCGACGCGATGTCGTACCCGGACGAGGTCGGGAAGCCGGTGACGCCGAATGCGCTGTTGGTGAAGCCGGCCGGGACATCGACGATGCCGGCCGCCGCGCCGCGCGGTCCGAGCGCCGCCAGCGCCGGGTTCACCGTGCCAAGATCGGCCCGGCGCACCTGCGTGGCCAGCGCGAGAATGCCCGCGAAGGTGGGCGACGCCTGCGAGGTGCCGTCGTCGGCATCCATCGAGATATCGGGGTAGGCACGGCCGGTGACGCCGCTCAGCGCCGGGATGCCCTGCTGCCACGACGGCTTCGGGTAGATGGCGGATACGCCGGCGCCCTCCGCGTCCGAGTGGTCGTTCCTGGCGGCCCACAGCGCGTCCGGGGCGGTCCGCCCGGCCGCAGTGGCGAGCCCGGCGTTGGGGATCGTGCCGCCGACCGCGGTGACCCACGGGCTGTCGGCGACGTGACCAGCGGTGACGCCGCTCGTCGGGGTGCACTGACCGGTGTCGCCGAGAACCGGCGGATCGGTCGGGCCGCAGTCACCGGATGCGAACATCACGGGGACGCCCCGGGCGGCCGCGTCGAGGAACGCGGGATCGAGCGAGTGGACGGCCGCCTGCTGGGTGGCGGCCGGGTTGGTCGGGTCGTTGATGAAAGAGTTCTCGCCGTCGCCCAGGCTCACGGAGATGACGTCCGCCAGGTGGCGGTCGGCGATCATCTTGATGGCTTGCGCTACCTCAGGCCAGCCCTGCATGCCAATGGTTTCCGGTACCGGCGGGTGCACGAAAATGATCTTCGCGAAGGGCGCCATCGAGTGGATGGCCTCCGCGTCGAGCCGGTCCTCGCCGGTGCTGCACTCGATCTGGCAGGGCGCGGCCGGGTCGGTCGGGGCCGGCAGTGCCAGGTCGGTGATGTCAGCCGGTGGCAGGTTCATGGCCGTGTCGTAGGACGTCATCGACGCCGCGAGGCCGGGGTCGGGGTTGGTGACCACGTACGCCACGGTCACGCCCGCGCCGTCGATCCCCCTCTGCCACAGGCCGTTGACGCCGTAGTCGATGATGTCAGCGGCTGCGGTCGGATCAGGGAAGCGCAGATTGACGGGTTGCCCGGCGGCGATCTTCGCCTCGATCGAGTTGAACGTGGCCGTTGTCGCCGCGATGCGTTGCGCTCGCGGCGGCACGCCTCCGGCGTGACCGGGCGGCGCCGCTGTGCCTGCCAGCGCCGGGCCTGCCAGCGCCGGGCCTGCGAGCACCGGGCTGGCGAGTAACAGGGTGGCGGCGGCGGAGATGAGCAGGGGTCGAGCGACCATACGTCGGCCTCCACGAAAATGAGCGGCCCGCCGGGCGGCTGTCGCCATTGGTTGATTGGCAGGCCACCACTGACGCTAAATGAGCGGCTGATGGCCGACAAGTGCCCAAAGACGTAGCGCGCCGGTGCCGGCCGCGGCGGTGCGGCTCAGGCGGTGCGGGCGCGGAAGGCGGCGGTCTTGACCCGGTTCTGGCAGGACGTGGAGCAGAACCGCCGGGTCCCGTTGCGGGAGGTGTCCACGTAGACCCGGTCGCAGCGGGGCGCAGTGCAGACCCCGAGCCTGCCGTGCAGCCCGTTGCCGAGCACCACGGCCAGGCCGGTGGCGCAGCGCGCCGCCCAGCCGGTGGCGGGGGAGTCCTTCGGCCCGTGGAAGTGCAGGTGCCAGGGCTGGCCGTCGTGGCGGTCGAGCCAGGGCCGGGCATCGGTCGCCGCCAGCAGCAGGTTCACCTGATGAGCGGCGGCATCGACGTCACCGCTGGCCAGGTGCTCGAACACCGCCCGCAGTTCCCGGGCGAACCCGCTCAGCTCGCCGGCGTCGGCTACCGACAGCGCGGAAACGCCCGTCTGCCCGGCGGCCCGCAGCGCGCCCGCGGCGGCCCCGGCCAGCCCGGGCCCGGCTGGCGGCCGGTAGGGGTGGCCGCGGGCCTCGCCGGGCGTGAGGGCGTTGACGAGCTGGACGGCGGCCATGACCACGCCGTCCATGTAACCGTTGAAGTTCACTTGACCAGTTACGCCTTTGCGACCTAGCGTGTGACTGTCTAGAGCATAGTCGTCAGTGACAGGGAGGCGTGCGTGGCTGAACTCGACCGGGCCACCGCTGAGCGGTGGATCAGCCGCTGGGATGCCCAGCAGCAGCATGACATGCCGGACCGGGAGGAACGGTTCAGCGCGCTCTTCGACGC
The DNA here is from genome assembly GCA_031254715.1 of Nocardiopsaceae bacterium. GTDB lineage: Bacteria > Actinomycetota > Actinomycetes > Streptosporangiales > Streptosporangiaceae > JAIRTY01. Next base: position 8,706 of record JAIRTY010000067.1, read on the forward strand.
GGTCGAGGCCGGCGCCGGCCGCCCCGACCCCCTCATGCTTGACCTCGGCAGCGGGCCCGGATCGCTCTCGGTCCGGCTGCTGGCACGGATCCCGGCCGCCACCGTGGTGGCGATCGACACCGACCCGCTGCTGCTGGCCCTGGGCCGGGCGGCGCACGCCGGGCGGGGCGGCCTCCGGTTCGCCGACGCGGACCTGGGCCATTCGGGCTGGGCGGGCACGCTCGGGCTTGAGCGCCCGGCCGACGCCGCGGTGAGCACCACCGCGCTGCACTGGCTGCCAGGCCCGGCGCTGCGCGCCATGTACGCGGAACTGGCCACGGTGCTGCGGCCGGGCGGCCTGCTGCTCAACGGCGATCATCTGGAGGAGGACGAGTCAGCGGTGCCGGTGCTGGCCCGGCTGGATCGCGCCCTGGTCGAGCAGGAGCACCGGCGGCGCGTCCGCGATGGTCAGCCCGACGACTGGAAGGGCTGGTGGGAAGCGGCCACAGCCGCGCCGGAACTGGCCGGCCCGGCTGCCGCGCGGGCGCAGCGGCGGTGGTCGGAGGACCATCACGGCTCCGAGTCCGTCCTGCTCGGCGAGCATGTCGCCAGCCTGCGCGCGGCCGGGTTCGCCGAGGTCGGGACGATCTGGCAGCGCGGCGACAACCGCATCCTGTGCGCGGTGTCCGGCAGCTGAGCACATCCGGCAGCCCGGCTCTGCGGCGCAGCCCGCAGGACGGCCCGCAGGCCCGGCCCTCTCCCCGCGCCTGATCGTGATCAAGGCATTGCTGTCGCCAGAGCGGCACCAATGCCTTGATCATGGAGCTTGGGAGGGCGATCCTGGCGGCATTCTTACCGGCGCCCCTAACGGCGCTTCTGTCCCTGCCTCGCTCCGGGTCGGGGAAGGCCCGCCCTGGGCTTCGGGAGCCAGCGGCAGGGTGACCAGGAACGTGGCGCCCCGCCCCGGCGAGCTCTCGACCGAGACCATGCCGTCGTGGGCGGCGACCAGGGCCGCGACGATCGCGAG
>JAIRTY010000102.1 GCA_031254715.1 Nocardiopsaceae bacterium
CGATCACCGCGCCCGCCTGTGCCAGCACCGCAGCCGCCCGGAGATCGTCGGTGACCACGATCACCCCGGCGGCTGCCTGGCAGGCAACCGCGGCGGTCACCGTATCCGTGGCCATGGCCAGCGCCAGCTCGGCGCGATGCGGCCCGGCCAGGACGGCAAGCCGCGACTTGGCGCGGGCCAGCACCTTGACGGGGATCACGAGCGACCAGCGGGGCGCGGCGCGGGCTGGATCGGCCGGGTCGGCGGGCATGGCTAAGTCATTTCCCGCCGGTCTCCGGCCTGCTGCGCATCGCCCGGCACCACGGACACACCCTAACGACCCGCGCGGCGGCACCGGCTGCTGCTGCCCCCGAACTCGACATGGCGGGGCGGGAACCGGGAAACTGACGACATGAGGGGTGAGAAGGGCGCGCGATGACTGATAACGCCAGGAGAGCAGAGCTGGGATACTCGCCTGCCTGCCGACGGGCCATCGGGGTCTTCTTCCCGCCGGCCATCAAGGCGCTGATGAAGCGAGACTGGCACGGCCACGAGCACGTGCCCGGCACCGGCGGGGCGATCCTGGCTCCCAATCACCTGTCGTATGCCGACTTCACGGCGGTGGCGCTGTTCTCGTATCAGGCGGGCCGGTTCCCGACGTTCCTGATCAAGGGGTCCGCTTTCGAGCTCGCCGGGCTGGGGACGTTCCTGCGGGCGGCCGGCCAGCTGCCGGTGGAGCGCGGCCAGGCGGACGCGGCACTCGTGCTCAAGGACGCCGAGCGCCAGCTGGCGCGCGGTGAGTGCGTGATCGTCTACCCGGAGGGCACTGCCACCCGCGACCCGGACCTGTGGCCGATGGTGGGCAAGACCGGCGTGGCCAGGCTGGCCCTGGCCACCGGCGCGCCGGTGATCCCTATCGCTCACTGGGGCGCGCAGGCGATCCTGCCCTACGGCAGTACGCGGCCGCACCTGGTGCCGAGGGCGACCGTCCAGCTGCGGGCGGGCCCGCCGGTAGACCTGTCGGCCTTCGCCGGGAAGCCGCTGGACCGGACCACCTTGCGCGAGGCCACCGCCGTGGTGATGGCGGAGATCACGGCTCTCCTGCAGCAGTTGCGGGGCGGGCAGCCACCGGCCCAGCCCTTCGATCCCGTCGCTGCCCGCCGCGCCGCGCGGGAGGCGGCGCAGGCACCCGGCGGTGCCGACAGCCCCGGGGATAGTGACAGCCCCGGCGGTGCCGACAGCCCCGGCGGGAGCGAACGCTCCGGCGGTACCGAGAGCTCCGGCGGGAGCGAGAGTCCTGGCGGTACCGAGAGTCCCGGCGACCCCGCTTCATCGGAGGCCGCGCCAGCATGAGGGCGGCGGTGATGGGCGCCGGCTCCTGGGGCACCACGTTCGCGCAGGTGCTCTGCGACGCTGGCACCCCCGCCGTGCTCTGGGGCCGCCGGGCTGAGCTCGCCGAGTCAGTCAATGCCCGGCATGAGAACCCCCGTTACCTGCCCGGCGTGACCCTGCCCGGCGACCTGCGTGCAACCTGCGAGCCCGCTTCCGCACTGGAGGGCGCCGATGTCGTGGTGCTGGCGGTGCCCGCGCAGCGGCTGCGGGACAACCTGACCGCCTGGGGCTCGCTGGTCCCGCCGGATGCGCTGCTCGTGAGCCTGATGAAGGGCATCGAGCTTGGCACGCACCAGCGGATGACCGAGGTCATCGCGGAGGTGACGGGAGCTGGCCCAGAGCGGATCGCGGCGATCTCCGGGCCCAACCTGGCCCGCGAGATCGCCGATCGCCAGCACGCGGCGACCGTGGTCGCCTGCTCGGATGAGAACATGGCACGGCAGTTGCAAAAGGCGTGCCACGCCCCGTACTTCCGCCCTTACACCAACCCGGACGTGGTGGGATGCGAGCTCGGCGGCGCGGTCAAGAACGTCATCGCGCTGGCGGTGGGGATCGCGATCGGGATGGGCCTGGGAGACAACACCCGCGCCCTGCTGATCACCCGTGGCCTGGCCGAGATCGCCCGGCTGGGCGCGGCGCTCGGGGCGGACCAGCACACGTTCGCCGGGCTGGCCGGCCTCGGCGACCTGGTCGCCACCTGTAGTTCGCCGCTGTCACGCAACCGCACCTTCGGCGAGAACCTGGGCCGCGGCATGCCGCTAGACGCAGCGGCGGCCAGCGTCTCCCAGGTCACCGAGGGAGTGAAGTCAGCGGAGCCGGTGCTGGAGCTGGCCCGTTCGCACGGCGTGGAGATGCCGATCGCGGAGGTCGTGGTGGAGGTCGTGAACGGCCGGATCGGGATCGGCGAGGCAGCCCTGCTGCTCTCCTCAAGGACCGCCAAGCCGGAACGGTATGGGATCTGAGCCAGCGGGCCCGGGTCCCGCGGCCGCCCGGCCTGCCGGGCAAATCAGGCAGGCCACCGTGCGCAGCTTCGACCCGGATCGCCGGTCCGGCAGCCTGCTGGCCGACGACGGGTCCGGGCTGGAGTTCGGCGCCGGCGTCTTCGGTGCCTCCGGGCTGCGGCTGCTCCGCCCCGGCCAGCGGGTCACCGTCCGGCTGGCTCCCGACGGCGTGATCACCGCCCTCACCCTGATCACCTTCCCGCTCCCCGCAGACGGCGGCGCCGCAAATCCATGATCGTGGTGATTGAGGAGGGTAGTTACCCGACCAATCCACCACGATCATGGAAACTCCGCCGCGCGGGGCGGCGGGAGAGCCGGGGGAAGCTGATGGCAGGCAGCGGCGGGGGGCCCCGGCCGTGGGCCGGGTCCCCCCGCCGTGGTGACCCTGCTGGTTACCGCTTCTTGGCGGCCACCCGCTTGTCGCCGCTGACGACCGCCTTGAAGTCGGCGCCGGCCCGGAACTTGGGCACCGAGGTCTTCGGCACCCGGATCTGAGCGCCGGTGGCCGGGTTGCGCGCGGTCCGGGCGGGCCGGTCAGACTTCTCGAAGACCCCGAATCCTGTGATGGACACCTTGTCACCCCGGGCGACGGTGGCCGTGATGGTGTCCAGCACGGCGTTTACCGCTTCGGTGGCGGTCTTCTTGTCCCCGACCTTGCCGGAGATCGCGTCAATCAGGTCACGCTTGTTCATCGAATCACTCCTGCGGTTCCCCCATTGGGTCGCGCATACGGGCTGCCGGAACGCGACCTCTGACGAGCCCGAAATTAGGCGATCGCGCGGCCAGGCACAATAACCTCGGCGAAAGAAACCGGCGTGTCGCCTGCCTGGCTTGCATTTCCGGCCGCCGGCAACGCATTTCCGACACCGGTATCGCAGTAATTATTCGTATTTCTACCAATAAGTCACAGTTGTGACGTTTGTTCCAGCTAGACGGCGGCCGGGAGCCAGTCGGGGCGGCGGGCCTCGTAGGCCGCGATGTCGTCGGCGTGCCGTAGCGTGAGCGAGATGTCGTCCAGGCCCTCCATCAGCCGCCAGCGCGTGTAGTCGTCGATGTCGAACGCCGCCACCAGCGCCGGGCTGTCCTCCTCCGGGCGCTGCGCGCGGACCTCGCGAGCGGCCAGGTCCACGGTCACCGTGACCGGCGAGTCGCCGCCGGCCAGGTCGTGCAGGGCGGCCACGGTTTCCTCCGGCAACCGCACCGGCAGCAGCCCCCCTTTAGTCGCGTTATTGCGGAAGATATCCCCGAACCGGGGAGAGATCACGGCTTTGAATCCGTAATCCTGAAGCGCCCATACCGCATGTTCCCGGGACGAGCCGATGCCGAAATCCGACCCGGCGATCAGGATCGTCGCGCCCTCTGCGGCCGGCTGGTTCAGCACGAAATCCGGATCCGCCCGCCAGCTCGCGAATAGCCCGTCGCCGAAACCGGTCCGGTTGACCCGCTTGAGATATTCGGCGGGGATGATCTGGTCGGTGTCCACATTGCTGCGCCGCAGCGACACGGCCCGGCCGGTGTGGGTGATGAACGGCTCCATGACAGGTCCCTCCCTGGTCTACAGGTCCGCGGGTGCGGTCAGCCGGCCGGCGACCGCAGTGGCGGCCGCGACCTGCGGCGATACCAGGTGCGTGCGGGCGCCCTTGCCCTGCCGGCCCTCGAAGTTGCGGTTAGAGGTGGACGCGCTCCGCTCGCCCGCGCTCATCTTGTCCGGGTTCATGCCCAGGCACATGGAGCAGCCCGCCGACCGCCACTGCGCCCCGGCGGCAGTGAACAGCTGGTCGAGTCCCTCCGCCTCGGCTGCGGCCTTGACCGACATCGAGCCGGGCACGACCAGCATCTGGACGCCCTCGGCCACCCTCCGGCCCTGCAGCACCCCGGCCGCGGCGCGCAGGTCCTCGAGCCGGCCGTTCGTGCACGAGCCCACGAAGACCTTGTCCACCTCGATGTCGCGCAGCTCGGTGCCAGGCTGCAGGCCCATGTACGTCAGCGCGCGCTCGGCGGACGCGCGGGCGGCGGGGTCGGCCAGGCTGCCAGGATCCGGCACCGCCGAGCTGATCGGCGCCGCCTGGGCGGGGTTGGTCCCCCAGGTGACGAACGGCGCCAGCGCCGAGCCGTCCAGCGTGACCTCGCGGTCGAACTCGGCGCCGGGATCGGTCGGCAGCGACTGCCAGTGGCCGAGCGCCCGCTCCCAGCCGGCGCCGCGCGGGGCGCGCGGCCGGCCTTCCAGGTAACTGAAGGTGGTGTCGTCCGGTGCCACCAGGCCCGCCCGGGCACCGGCCTCGATGGACATGTTGCAGAGCGTCATCCGGCCCTCCATGGACAGGCCCCGGACCGCCTGGCCCCGGTACTCGATCACGTGCCCGGTCCCGCCGCCGGTGCCGATCTGCGCGATGATCGCCAGGATCAGGTCCTTGGCGGTGACCCCGTAGGGCAGGGAGCCGGTCACGTTGACCGCCATATTGGCGGGCCGGGCCTGCGGCAGCGTCTGGGTGGCGAGCACGTGCTCCACCTCGCTGGTGCCGATCCCGAACGCCAGCGCGCCGAACGCGCCGTGGGTGCTGGTGTGGGAGTCGCCGCAGACGATCACCAGGCCGGGCTGGGTGAGGCCCTGCTGCGGGCCGATGACGTGCACGATCCCCTGCCCGGCGTCCCCCATCGGGAACAGCTGGATGCCGAACTCCGCGCAGTTCTTGCGCAGCGCGTCCACCTGCACCCGGGAGACCGGGTCGGTGACCGGGCTGCCAGGCCCTTGCAGCGGCAGGCCCGGCCCGGTGACGCCGGCGGTCGGCACGTTGTGGTCCTCGGTCGCGACCGTCAGGTCCGGCCGCCGGACCGGGCGGCCCGCCACCCGGAGCCCGTCGAACGCCTGCGGGCTCGTCACCTCGTGGACCAGGTGCAGGTCGATGTAGAGGAGGTCAGGCTCGCCCGCGGCGCTCCGCACGACGCGGGAGTCCCAGATCTTCTGCGCGAGCGTGCGCCCCATGAATATTCACCTCTTGCCGGTTGCGTCTCAAATTACGAGACGGCAGTATCGTTCCATGGACAACTCTAGCGGAGTCGGGGTACTGGACAAGTCCGTTGCGGTCCTTAACAGCCTCGAATCCGGGCCCGCCTCACTAGCCCAGCTGGTGCACGCCACCGGCCTGGCGCGGCCGACCGCCCACCGCATCGCGGTCGCGCTGGAACGGCACCGGCTGCTCGCCCGGGATGGTCAGGGCCGGTTCATCCTCGGCCCGCGGATCGCCGAGCTCGCCACCGCCGCGGGCGAGGACCGGCTGCTGGCCATCGCCCAGCCGGTCCTGATCCAGCTCCGTGACCACACCGGCGAGAGCGCCCAGCTCTACCGGCGGCAGGGGGACAGCCGGATCTGCGTGGCGGCGGCCGAGCGCGCCACCGGCCTGCGGGACACCGTCCCGGTGGGGTCCGCCCTGCCCATGACCGCCGGGTCCGCCGCCCAGATCCTGCTGGCCTGGGAGGATCCGGAACGGCTGCACCGGGCGCTGCGGGGTTCTGTGTTCTCCGCCAGCGTCCTGGCCCAGGTCAGGCGCCGGGGCTGGGCGGCCAGCGTGGCCGAGCGCGAAGCCGGGGTGGCATCGGTGTCCGCCCCCGTCCGCGGCCAGGGCGGGAAGGTAGCCGCCGCCGTGTCGGTGTCCGGGCCGATCGAGCGGCTGACCCGGTCGCCCGGCAGGCTCCACTCGGCCGCGGTGACGGCGGCCGGCCAGCGCATCAGCGAGGCGCTCCGCCGCGCTGGCTAGGGTGCGTGTGCGCGCGTCCCGTAGCTCCCTGCCGTCGCGCAGCAGGATGGAGATCTGGGGATACGGCCTAGCCTGGTTTCCCCGGTCGCAGCGCCGTCCCGTAGCATCCAGGAGGTCCGGCCCTGCCACCCGGGCCCGGCTGCCGCCGGGCTGGCCGCAGGTATGGCCCCCCGCAGAACCACAAGGACGCGCCCATGAAAATAGCCGTCGTCAAGGAGACCGCGCCCGGCGAGCGCCGGGTCGCTCTCGTCCCCGAGATGGTCCCGCGGCTGCACAAGGCCGGCCTGGAGGTGACGGTGGAAACCGGGGCCGGGGACGGCGCCTGGTTCGCCGACAGCGCCTACACCGAGGCCGGCGCCGCCATCGCCAGCCGCGGTGAGCTGCTCTCGGGCACGGACCTGCTGGTGACCGTGACCAAGCCGGACGAGGCGCTGGTGTCCGGCCTCAAGCCGGGCCAGGCGGTGCTCGGGATGCTGAACCCGCTGGCCGACCCGGGGTACGCGGCCGCGCTCGCCGACCGCGGGGTCACCGCGATCAGCATGGACACGCTGCCGAGGACACTGCCCAGGGCCCAGCCGATGGACGCCCTGACCTCGCAGGCGAACGTGGCCGGCTACAAGGCGGCGCTGGTCGCGGCCACCGCGTTCGGCCGGTTCTTCCCGCTGCTCATCACCGCCGCCGGGACCGCCCGGCCGGCCCGGGTGCTGATACTCGGGACCGGCGTTGCCGGGCTGCAGGCGATCGGGACCGCGCGGCGGCTGGGAGCCGTGGTCTCCGCCTACGACGTGCGTCCCCAGACCAGGGGCGAGGTGGAGTCGCTGGGCGCCTCGTTCATCGAGCTGTCCTCGGTCGGTCCCGCCGCCGGCGAGGGAGGATACGCGCGGGCCCTTACCGATTCGGAACGGGAAGCCCAGCAGGCCGAGCTGACCGGTCACGTGGCGCGGCACGACGTAGTCATCACGACGGCGCAGGTCCCGGGCCGCAAGCCGCCGGAACTGCTCACCGCGGCGGCGGTGGCAGCGATGCCGGCGGGCTCGGTGGTGGTGGACATGGGAGCCGGCCCGCTCGGCGGGAACGTCGCCGGGTCGGTCGCTGAGCAGTCGACCGTGACCCAGAACGGGGTGACGATCATCGGGGCGGGGAACCTGGCCGCCACCGTCCCCGCCGCCGCGTCCAGCGCGTTCGCGCGCAACGTCAGCGCGCTGCTGCTGCACCTCGCCGCGGACGGTGCGCTGGCCATCGACCCGGCCGACGAGATCCAGGCCGGAGTCGTCATCACCCACGACGGGAGAGTGGTCCATCCCGCCACCGCCGCCCTGCTGGGCGGCGGCTCCACCGGAGGTGCACGGCAGTGACGAGCACGCTGCTCACCGATATCACCATCTTCGTGCTGGCCGTGCTGGTCGGCTTCGAGGTCATCAGCAAGGTCCCGGCGACCCTGCACACGCCGCTGATGTCAGCGGCCAACTCCATCCACGGGATCGTCCTGGTCGGAGCCATGCTCATCGCCGTCACGGCGGGCAACGCGCTGGGCTACGTGCTGGCCTTCATCGCGGCGGTGTTCGCCGCCATGAACGTGGTCGGCGGGTACGTCGTGACCGGGCGCATGCTCAAGATGTTCCACCGCCGCCCGGTCGGCGCCCCCGACGGGCGAGCGGCGGTCTCCGCCGACGGCCGGGAGGGCCCGGCGTGAGCGGGTTCACCTGGGTCACCCAGCTCATCTACGTGGCCGCCGCCGCCTGCTTCGTGCTGGGCCTGCACCTGATGAACAACCCGGCCTCCGCGCGCCGCGGCAACCAGATCTCCACCGGCGGCATGGTGATCGCCGTGGCGACGACTTTCGCGATCATCGTCCATGCCGGGCTGATCAGCGCGACCGGATGGGCCGTCATGATCGCCGGGGCGCTGATCGGCGGCGGCGCCGGCCTGTACGTCGCCCGGACGGTCCAGATGACCGCCATGCCCCAGCTGGTCAGCGTCTTCAACGCGGTCGGCGGCGGCGCCGCCGCGCTGGTGGCGATCCACGACTACGTCAACCTGGCCGGCGCCAGCGCGGGCGTGCCCGAGGCCACCACCGTGACCACCCTGCTGGACGTGCTGATCGGCGCCGTCACCTTCTCGGGGTCGATCATCGCGGCCGGGAAGCTGCAGGGGCTCATCAATGCCTCGCCGGTCCAGTTCCCCGGCTCGCGGGCGGTGAACATCGCCATGGCGGTGATCGGCATCGGCGCGGCGATCTACCTGATCGTCACCCCCAGCGTGGGAGTGCTGATCATCGTCATCGTCGCCGCCCTGGTGTTCGGGGTGACCATGGTGATGCCGATCGGCGGCGCTGACATGCCGGTGGTGATCTCGCTGCTGAACGCGTTCACTGGCACCGCGGTCGCGATGGCCGGGTTCGTGATCGGGAACTGGGCGCTGATCATCGCCGGGGCACTGGTGGGCGCATCCGGCGGCATCCTCACCAAGCTGATGGCCGACGCGATGAACCGGTCCCTGCGCAACATCATGATCGGCGGCTTCGGCACCGGTGACGCCCAGGTGGCGGTGGCCGGCCCGGCCGGGGACGTGCGGTCGACCACCGCCGACGACGCCGCCATCCAGCTCGCCTACGCGCAGAAGGTCATCATCGTGCCCGGCTACGGGCTGGCGGCCGCGCAGGCCCAGCATCAGGCGGCCGAGCTCGCCAAGGTGCTGGAGGAGCACGGGGTGGAGGTCAGCTACGCCATCCACCCGGTCGCGGGCCGGATGCCGGGGCACATGAACGTGCTGCTGGCCGAGGCCAACGTGCCCTACCCGCAGCTCAAGGAGATGGACGAGATCAACCCGGAGTTCCCGCGCGCAGACGTGGCACTGGTGGTCGGCGCCAACGACGTCACCAACCCGGCGGCCCGGCGGCCGGGCACCGCCATCTCCGGCATGCCGATACTGGACGTGGACAACGCCAAGACGATCATCGTGATCAAGCGCTCCATGGGCCACGGCTACGCGGGCATCGACAACGAGCTCTACACCAACCCGAAGACCAGCATGTTCTTCGCCGACGCCAAGAGCGCCCTGACCGAGCTGACCGCCGCCGTCAAGACGCTGGTGGGGTAGGTACCGGGTACCTGTACCCGGCCGGAATTGAGTATCCGGGCTCAGGCGGCGGCCGTCCAGCGGCCGGAGGCTGGACGGCATGGAACAGACGACACCCGTGGTGCCGGGCCCGCCGTCCGCGTCCCGCCGCGCCGCGTCCCGCGGTGCCGGGCAGCGGTCGGTGTGGGCCGTCTTCGGCACGATCCTGGCCGTCCTGCTCGTCACGGCCGGGCTGGTGACGGCCGGCCTGTTCGTGGCGGTGTTCATCGCCCTGGCCAGCTTCGGGAGCAACAAGTGAGCCGCCGGATCCGCCTGGTCGTGCTGCTGGCCCGGCCCGCGGTCATGCTGCTGCTGGCCATGTTCGCCGCCACCGGGCTGGCGGCGGCCGGGCGCGGGCAGGACACCGCGGCGCTGGCCCGGGCGCTGGTCACGGTGATCGGGTTCCTGCTGTTCTCGGTGGCCTGCAATGACCTGGCCGATGAGGCCATCGACCGGGTTAACCTGCCTGGCCGGCGCCCACTGACGAACGGCACCGGCACCAGGCGGGAGATGGCCATCGCCGGCGGGACCGGCGCGGTCATGGCCGTGGCCGCCAGCGTCACCCTGCACTGGCCTGCCATCGTGGTGACCGTCGCCGGGATGGCGGTGAGCGCGGGATACTCGCTGCGGCCGGTCCGGCTGGCCGACCGGGGCGCGGTCGCCTCACTGGTGCTGCCCGCCTGCTACGTGG